>CANREU010000045.1 GCA_947629725.1 uncultured Clostridia bacterium | reverse complement strand
CATCCTCGCGGAAATGCGGGGGGAGGGGTGCCCTTTTTCCCTCCGCGAGCTCGCCGTGAACGGGAACGACCTCCTCGGCCTCGGCGTCCCGCGGGAGAGGATCGGAGAGGTCCTGAAGGACCTCCTCCTCTTCTGCGCCGAAGACGGGGCGCGGAACGAGCCCTCCGTCCTCCTCGCGCGGGCGGAAAAACTTGCGGGGAAAGCGGACGAAAGGAAATAAAAGGACGCGTGAAACTGCGGCGATATGGTTGCTTTTTCGGAGTTCTTGTATTATAATGGTTTTACGCCGAAACGCCCCGCGCCCTCCGGGAACGCGGTGATGTGTTTTCGGCGGGACGGGTGAACACGCCTTCTTGCCCCCTCCATAGGAGGGGGTGCCCCGCAGGGACGGGGTGGGCATGCACGATCGCCCCACCCCCCCTGCCTTCCTCCCTCATACCGAGGCTCCGCAGGAGCCGAGCGTATCTTGATTTAAGATTCACTCGCCCTCTGCGAGGGCTCGGAATGAGGAGAGACGCCACAGTCAGTATAGAGAAAAAATCGCGCGAAAAAGCGCAGCGGAGATTTTCCGCGAAACCTACCTGCGGGAGGAACATATGTCGAAACGCAAACAAAAAATGGAATTGGAGCTCGAGCGCGAGAGGCGCACGGGCGTCCGCGTAAAATATCTGCCGAGGAACTTCCTCTGGAACGTCCTCGCGGTGACCCTCGCCTTCCTTCTCGGGCTCTTCTCCGCCCTTGCGGGGCTGCTCGGCGTGGGCTTTTTCTACCTCACCCGCCCGGCGAACACCGTCATCCCCAACTATGAGCTCTTCCTGCGCGAAGAGTATGCAAGTAAGTCCCTTCTCGACCTCACGGGGGACGTCGCAAAGCTCGTGCAGGAGATCGCCGCGGGAGGCGGGGACTTCTCCCTCGCCAAGATCAACGAGATCACCCCCGTCCTCGAAAACAACCTCGTCCCCCTCGCGGATACCCTCAAAGAGCTGGGCGTGAACGTCGACCTCGACGTCTTCATGACCACCCCCGTGAGCGGCATGGGGCCCTATTTCCGCGACGACGTGCTCATGAAAGTCGAGCTCGGCAAGGCGCTCAAAGTCACCCCCGACGGCAATCCCCTCCTCCTCGCCCTCTGCTACGGCGAAAAGGGGGAGGACTACACCGTGACAGAGGATGAAGAGGGCAACAGCGTGATCGTGATGAACGAGGGCAAGTCCCCCACCACCGTCGTGGACCTCCTCGGCGAAGGGGGCGGCATCCTCAACAAACTCACCGTGGAAGCGGCGCTCGGCGTGAGCGCGTCCTCCAACGCTGCCATGCGCTACCTCGCCTACGGCACCGAGGGCGTGAACTATACGGTCGGCGAAGACGACGAGATCGTCATGCTCGAAAATCCCATCACGGGGGAGAAATTCCGCAAGAAGACCATCTCCGACCTCACCGCCGACGGCTCCACCGCCATCGACGACGCGAAGATCTCCGACCTCATCGACACGGGGTCGGATAACGGAATCCTGAACGCCATCCGCGATTGGAGGATCGCAGATTTAAGGCAGCAATCGAGGATCGAGCGGCTGAAGATCGGGCAGGTCGTCGACCTCGAAGGGGCGACTTCGGGCCTCATGAAGGCGATCGCGGATTGGCGCATCAAAGACCTCACCGACCGGAAGCGGATCGACTCCCTCACCCTCGGCGACGTGCTCACCGTCGACGGGAGTTCCCCGCAGCTGCTGCGCGCCCTCGCGGACGCCCCCCTCGGGGAGATCGGCGAACGGGCGAACGGGCTCCGTCTTGCCGACATGCTCGGCGCGGAGGACCTCGCGAACAACAAACTCCTCAAAAACCTCGGGCAGAGCTCCCTCTCCACCCTCGCAGACGACATCGCCCGCCTCTCCGTGAAGGACGTGTTCGGCGATGAAATGTACCTCCACATGCCCGTAAAGGCGGGCAAATATGCCTCCTACCGCGACTTCCTCGATGGCTACGACCACTTGGCGGAAAGCGCGGAAGACAGGATGTATATGCCCTTCGTCAACCCCGACGGCGGCACCGAGGCGGAGTACACCGAGCACTACCGCTATCTGAAAGGCGGCGAAAAAACAGCCCTCCTGCGCGGTTTCCTGGGCGAGAAGAACGGCACGGCGGTGTTTGCGGCAAGCGACGTCTACCACGACGGGAGCGGCTGCTATGCAAAGGACAAACTCGAAGTGACCCCCGTCTTTTCCTACAAACGGGTGGACTTTGAAAACGGCGGCGCGGCGGTCGATGCCGACTATGCGGCGGAATTGCGCGCGGGCTGGGTGAACGGAAATGTATACGGCGCGGGCGACGAAGCCTCGGACAGCCGCGCCTATGTGCGCGAGAACGGGGAGATCGTCCGCTACTATCCCGAAAGCGAAGCATGGAAGGACCCCGCGGGCACGGGCGAACAGCGCTGCTATCCCCTCCTCTCGGACGGCTACGGCGTGTATTGCCTCATCGCGACCGCCGACGGAAAGCAGGTGCGCGCGGACTTCGACGAGGTCGTAACGGGCTATACGGCGGGCGGCCGCTCCCTCGCGCTCGGCGAAAACGGGGGGGCCATGTACGAGGGAACGGAGAAAACGGTGTATTCCGAGCGGGCGGAAGACGGCAGCGTGAAGAAGTACATCGTGCTCCGCATCCCCGTGGAAGAGGGGTATTATGAGGAAGCAGATCCCTCCGTCAACACCCTTGCCTCCACCCCGTCCGACGGGCTCGACGCAGAGGACGTGGAGACCTATTGGACGGCGACGTGGACGGAGGGGGGCGAACAGCACAGCGACGAGGAAGTCGACCGCTATCTCGACGGCATCTGGTATCTCCTCCTCGGCGGGACGAAGTACGGCGAAGACGGAAAGGTGACGGAGATCGTCGACGGTTCGTCCACCCCCGTCCTCAATATGGCGGCCCTCGTCACCGATACGGCGGCGATCATCAGCGACACCCCCCTCTGGGAGCTCTACCTGCACGGCGTGATCAAGGCGGACCCCTATTCCCCCGTCCTCGGCGGGCACAACCTGAACGAACTCACGATCACGAAGGTCATCGAATACGCGAAAAATCCCGGCGGATTCAGCTGGGGATCGTAAAAATTTCCGAAAAAGTGCACCGAAGCGGAGAAAAACCCGTTGACTTGTTTCTCGGAATATAGTAAAATAGAACTTACGAAACCTTGCATGCCGAAAAGGTATGCCGAATAAGACCGGGAGGTAGAAAAATGCAGAAGTACGAAATGCTGATCCTGCTGAAGAGCGATCTCGAGGAGGAAGCGCGGGAGGCGGAACTCAAAAAGTACGCCGACATCGTCGCATCCTTCGGGGGCAGCGTAGAGTCCACCGACAAGTGGGGCGTGAAGAAGACGGCCTATCAAGTCGGCTTCAAGACGGACGCCTTCTACGCGCTCATGACGTTCACGGCAGAGCCGCAGGCCGTTGCCGAGCTCGACCGCGTTGCGGGGCTCTCCGACGCCGTTCTCCGCCGCATGATCACCAAAGTAAAAGAAAAATAAGAGGTACAAACGTGAACAAGGTGTTTTTGATCGGGAATCTTACGCGCGATCCTGAACTCACCGAAACGGCGGGCGGGGTGAGCGTGTGCCACTTTGCCATCGCCGTGAACAGACCCTATACGGGGAGCGACGGCGAGAGACAGACCGACTTCTTCAACGTGACCGCATGGCGCGGTCTCGCCGACACCGTCGCAAGGTACACCAAGAAGGGCCACAAAGTCGCGGTGACGGGAAGCGTACAGATCCGCAATTATGAGGACAATCAGGGCCAGCGCCGCACGGCTGTAGACGTGATCGCGCAGGACATCGAGTTCCTCACCGCAAAGAGCGCGGGCGGCGGCGACGATTTCTACGACAACGCCGCACCCGAAAAGAGCGCGCCTTCCGCAAAGAAGAAGGCCGCCCTGCAGACGTTCGACGACGACGGGGACATCCCCTTCTGACCGGACGGAAATCAAATTATTAAGGAGGATCCATCATGGAAGAGACCGTACAGACCGCCGCCCCCGTCGAGGAGAAGACCGAGGTGCAGGAGGCCCCCGCCGCCCGCGAACCCCGCGGCGACAGAGAGCCCCGCGGCGACAGAGAGCGCCCCAAGAAGGGCTTCAAGGGCAAGGCTTATAAGAAGGTCTGCCTGTTCTGCCAGGAGAAGTCGGAGATCGACTATAAGGACGTTGCAAAGCTCAAGAAGTTCGTCGCCGAAGGGGGCAAGATCCTGCCCCGCCGCATGACGGGCACCTGCGCTCTGCACCAGCGCGCCCTCGCCGTCGCCATCAAGCGCGCGAGGATCGCCGCCCTTCTCCCCTTCAAAGCGGAGTAAAACGAGAAGAAAGCCGCCCGCGGGCGGCTTTTTTGTTGCGCTTTTTCTGCGAGGAAGTTCCCCCCTTCTCGGCTCCACCGTTTGGGAGAGCTGTCACGAAGTGATTGAGGGGGTTCGCTGTAATACATGGGCAACCCCCACCCCTACCCCGCCCCCTTCAAAGGGGGCAGGTCTCGCCGTCCCACCCCCTACCTCCCTCCCACGGAGGGGGGTAGGACACAACCGAAAAAACCGACCCAATTGGTCGGTTTTTGCTTTTTTCAGTCGTCTGTCTTGTCGAAAAATTCTTCGTAGACGGCGCGGATGGTCCGCTCGTATTGGGCGTTCTCCACGCCGACGATGATGTCGATCTCCGAGGAACCCTGATCGATCATGCGCACGTTCACGCCCGCGCGGGCGATGGCGTCGAACAGGCGGGCGGAAATACCGATCGTCCTGCTCATGCCGTGCCCCACGACCGCGATGAGGGCGATGTCGTTGAACACCCGCATGGAGTCGGGGCGCGCCGCCGCACGGATCTCGGCGCAGACCTCGTCGAGAACGCCGCCGATCGCCTCGCTGTCGATGACAAAAGACATGGTGTCGATCCCCGAAGGGATGTGCTCGAAGGAGATGTTGTGGCGGTAGAGCACCTCGAGGACGCGGTATGTAAAGCCGATCTCGGCGTTCATGAGCGCCTTTTCGAGGAGGATGACGGTGAAATTCTTCTTGCCTGCGATGCCCGTGACCGCCCTGCCCGTGTAGCGGTAGCGGGAGACGGGGACGATGAGGGTGCCCTCGTCGCCGGGGCGGAAAGTATTCTTGATGCGAACGGGGATCTCCGCCTCGCGCACGGGGAAGATGGACTCGCTGTGCAGCACGTCCGCCCCCATGTAGGAGAGCTCGCGGAGTTCCCTGTAGGAGAGCATTTCGATGGGTGCGGGGCTTGCGACGACGCGGGGATCTGCGGCGAGAAAGCCGCTCACGTCCGTCCAATTCTCATAGAGGTCGGCGCCGACCGCCCGTGCGAGGATGGCGCCCGAGATGTCGCTCCCGCCCCGCGAAAAGGTCTTCACCTTTCCGTCCGCCCCCTCGCCGTAGAACCCGGGGAGGACGGCGCGCTCTTTGCCCGCGAGCGCAGCGGCGGTGAGGGCGAAGGTGCGGGGGCCGTCGAGCTTGCCGTCGGGGGTGAATTTTACGACGTCGCGCGCGTCGACAAAGGGCACGCCGAGGAACCCGGAGACGAGCCGCGCGCAGAGATATTCCCCGCGGGAGGCGGTGAAATCGGCGCTCTTCTCCCTCTCGATCTCCCGCCCCGTCTCCGCGAGGAGCTCTGCAGGCGAGGGCAAGCCGAGTTCGCGCGCCACGCTCTCGAAGCGCTCGCACACTTTCATATAGGAAGGGCCGCACTTGCCCGTTTCCGCCACTTCGGCGTGCGTCTCATAGAGGAGGTCGGTCACCTTCACGTCCGCGCCGTACCTCTTCCCGGGGGCGGAGACGACGACGTACTTCCTTTCGGGATCGCTTTCGAGGATGGCGGCGACGCGGCGGACGGTCGTCCCGTCGGCCATCGAGGTGCCTCCGAATTTGCAGACCTTAATCATACGAGATCTCCTTGCCCTCCAAGCAGTAGCGCCCGTCCTTCTCCCCGCCGAGGGTGAACGTGTGGCGGGGAAGGAGTTTCCCGCCCTTGAGCGCGGAGAAGAGATCCTCCTTTTCGACCGTCTTCAAGACGACGGCGGCGCAGTCCTCCTCCGCCGCCGCGGCGGAGACGTCCCCGCCCGTATAGCGCACCTTCCCGCCGTTTGCCGCAAGGAAGCGCGCGATGAGTTCGTCCGTCTTTCCGATCGCGGCGACGGGATCGGAGGCGGTGGGATAGAGCACCGTCCTCTGCCGTTTGCAGGGCATGTTCCCCGCAAAGAAGGAGCAGAACGCCTCCGCATCGATCTCCGAGAGCACCCTGTGCGCGGGACGAAGGACGACCCCCTCCTCATAGAGGTCGACAAGTTCCGCGAGGGCGAAGCGGGCGGGATGGTTGCGCCGCTCCTCCTCTTTGAGGGAGGGCTTCAGTTCCTCCCAGCAGACCTTCGCCGCCGAGAGCGCCTCCCCGCCGTCCGCGACGGCAAAGCAGGGCTCGGCGCGCGAGCGGAGCATGTGGATGACCTCCTCCGAGATCTCCTCGGGGATGTAGTAGCCTTCGATCTTGCCGCCGCCCCCCATGAGCTCGAAGTCGTAGAGCTTTTCGAGGTTCTCGTTTTCGAGGGCGCGGATGAGTTTCGCGTGCTTTTCGCGGTAGAAGAGCACGGTGTTCGGAAATTCGAGGGGTGCGCCGCGGCGCAGGGCGGCAAGGCGGGCGACGCGGGCGGAGCAGAGCTCCTCCGAGGGGCGGACGGGAGAGCTCTCCCCCCTCCCCTCCGTGTAATGCTCGAGGTCGACGGCGGCGACGATCCCCCGCCGCATCCCCGAAGAGGTCGAGCGGCGGACAAAGATGAACCCGCGGTTGAGTTTATCCGCCGTGCCGTCCTCAAGGGCGCCGTACATGCTCTCGCGGACGCGTTCGACGTCCTCCTCCCCCACTTCGGGGTAGAGCGCCTCGGGGAGGATCGCGGAGAGAAGAGAGGGCTCGAGCCCGACCTGCGAGTTCAGTTTCTCCCAAAATGCCGTGTCCGTAGAAAAGCGATCGCCCGAAACGACCGCCCAATTTTCAAATCCCTTTTCGGGAAGCAAGACGCGCGGAATGCGCAGACAACTCTTCATACGGCGTGAATGACGATCGCCGCCGCGACGGCGAGCACGAGCGCAAGGAGCTTTAAGGGGATGTGTCGAAGAAAGATGTTCTTCAATAGATTCAAAAATTTCATCTCGTTTTACCCTCCCCGTTGATCTCTTTCCAGTAGTAGTCTCTCAAAAACCGCTTGAGGTTCTCCGAGTCCACATAGCGGGTGATCTCCCCTCTCTTGACGACGGAGACGATCCCCGTCTCCTCGGAGACGATGATGGTGGAGACGTCCGCCGCCTCCGTGACCCCGATCCCCGCGCGATGGCGGGTGCCGTAGTCTTTGGGGAAATCCTTTTGGGTGAGGGGAAGGAAACACCCCGCCGCCTCGATCTTATCCCCCGAGACGATCATCGCGCCGTCGTGCAAGGGCGCCTTCGGGATGAAGATGCCCTCGATGAGCTGGCTGGAGATGTTCGCGTTGAGCCGCACGCCGCTATCGAGGATCTCCTTCGGGAGATTGCCGTTGGAGAGGACGATGAGGGCGCCCACGTTCGCCTTCGAGAGGCTCTGCACCGCCTTCACGATGCCCGCGATGTTCTCCTCCGCGCGCGCCATGCCCATCCTGTTCTCCTGCTTTGCCGCGCCCGCCGCCGACGGCGTGCGGGGGTTCGTCTTCCACACGGAGCGCTTGATCTCCGTGCTGAAGAGGAGGAGAAAGAAGAGGGAGAAGACCATGAGGAAGAGCAGGAACACCGAGGCGCCCAGCCGCTCGGAAAAGAGGGTGACCGCCCCCATCCCCGCCACGAAAAAGAGATAGACGGGGATGAGCTTCTTCGCGTTGTTGTCCGCGAGGATCTTGAACACGAAATAGAAGACGAAAAACAGGAGGACGGCCTCGACGGCGAACGGCCACTCGAATTTGAGAAAAACGTCCTTGATCCCCTGCCATACGTCGCCCGCTCCGCGCAGACCTGCCGCATTGAGATTCATTGCGCACTCCTTCCTTAGTAATACTGTTACGCTATACACTATCATTATAGCGTTTTATGCGGAAAAAAGCAAAGCCTTTTGGGTTATCCGAAGAATATTTTTGCGATGGCGGCGGAAAGTGCGCCCGTTTTTTGGTAGGCGCCCCGCTTCGCGCCGCAGGAGAGCTCGTAGAGCCGCATGTAGTACTCCTTCACTTTCTCCCTCCCGAGACGCGCCGCCGTCTCCCTGTTCTTCTGCACGGAGTAGGGCTTCACCGAGAGCACCGCCGCGAGCTCCCCGTCCGAAAGCGGGGAAGAGGAGACCTCCGCGAGGGTGCGGAAGTGGGCGGCAAGGGAGGAGAGCGCGGCGATCTCGTCGTACCCCTTCCCGGTGAGATCGGCGAGGATCTCCGAAAACCGCCCGAAATTTCTGCGGGACGCCGCCTGCGTGAGCTCGTAGATCTTATACTCCGCGTCCTCCGCGACGTACTCCTCCACGTCCTTTTTGGCGATCCTCCCCCCTTCGCCGAGGATGAGACGGAATTTTTCCGCCTCCTGCTTCATGCGCGCGCAGTCCCGCACGCAGTAGCGCACGAGGAGGGGCGCGGCGTCGCCGTCGATCTCCATCCCGTTGTGCCGCACGAGCCCGGACACCCAGCGGCAGAGGGTCTCCTCCTCTTCGCGGGAGCAGTCCACAAAGACGACCCCCTTCTTCTTTTTGAGGTCGGCGCCCCCCTTCTTTCCGCGGTTGACGATGGCGAGCACCGTCGTTTGGGAGGGCTTTTCGCAGTAGGCGGAAAGGGGCTCCCACTCCTTCTCCGTCGGGTAGAACTCGTGCACCCGCACGAAGCGCCTTTCGTCGAAGAAGGGAAGGGTGTAGAGATCGTCGCGGAAGGAGAGGAGCTTGTCCCCCTTCAGGGCCTCCCCGTCCGTGCGGAGCTCGTTGAGGGAGGGGTTGGAGAGGGCGCAGGCGGCGCGAAGACTCTCCACCGCGCGGTCGCGGAAAAAGGCGTCGTCCCCCTCGATGAGGTAGACGGGGGCGAGCCCCTCTTTGAGACTTTTTGCAAGCTGTGCGAACTTCATACCGCGATTATACCACAAAGCGCGGGGAAAGGCAAGCGCAAACGGGCAATCAGGCGAGAGAGATGAGATCGGAGGCGGAGCGGGTGAACACTCCCCTCTCCTCCCCGTAGGAGACGCAGTCCTTCAAAAACCCCAAAAAGCGCTCCCCGCGGGAGGCGGAGGGGTACACGCCCCGCACGACGGCGGGGATCTCCTCTTCCCGTAGAGGCGCCCGCTCCTCGAGAACGCCCTTCAAAAGGGAGACCATCTCGAAGACGGTGAAGTCCTCCCCCTCCCGCCGCGGCGGCGCTCCCTCCTCGGTGCGGAACCCCTCCGAAAGGGAGGAACGGCGCCTGTAAAAATACTCCGTGCCAACCGCCCGCACCGAGCGGAGAAAACAGCCCGCGATGAGCTCGTCGAGCCTCCTCTCCGCCCGCGCGTTGCCCGCGGGGATGCCGAAAGTGGCGAGCACCCTCTTCTTCAAGAAGGCGCGAGAGACGGGCTCCTCCGTTGAGACGATCTCTCGGATGCGGGCGCGGAGCTCGCCGTCGTGCTCCCCTCCCGTGATGAAGGCGGGCGTCTCCTGTGCGGTGGCGGGCACGGCGCGGTAGGCGCGGGCATAGCGGACGGGCTCCCGCCCTCCCCCGCAGAGACGATCGAGCCGCTCTCTTATCCGTGCGATCTCCCGCGCGGGGTTGAGGCAGAGCGGGAGGCTCTCTGCGGTGAGAAGCTCCCAGCCCGCCCGCTTTAAGAGGGAGAAGCGGAGGGCGCGGTCGCGCAAGGTCTCCCCGCCGTCGCCGAAGAGCACGCCGCAGAGGTACCCCCTCCCGCGGGGGTCGCACACCGCCACGTCGGGCAAGCCCTCCCCGCCGCACACGCAGCGGTAGCCGTACCGCCCGAGCTCCCGCGCAAGATACCCGCCCGCGCTCTCCTTTTCGCCCCCGAAGGGAAGGGGAAGGACCCCCCGCTCCGCATACCCGAGAAACTTTGCGAGCGCCGCGACCCCCTCCGAGGAGGTCCTGTTGCAATCGATCTGCCCCGCGGAGAGCCCCGTGAAGACGAGGGTCTCCTCCCTCGCGCGGGTGATCGCCACATTGAGCCGCCGCGCGCCGCCCGCGCGGTTGAGCGGCCCGAAGTTCAAAGAGAGCTTTCCGTCCTTCCCCGCGCCGTAGCACACGGAGAAAAGAATACAGTCGCGCTCGTCCCCCTGCACACTCTCGAGATTCTTGACAAAGACGGGCTCCTCTCCCCCGTAAGCCGCATTTTCCAGACCCCATTTGGCAATTTTGCGGGAAAGCTGCCTCTCGATCTCCTCCCGCTGCGCCTCCGAAAAGGTGACGACGCCCATGCTCATCCCGCGGAGGGCGGGGTCGCACAGCCGCCGCACGATCTCA
>CANREU010000044.1 GCA_947629725.1 uncultured Clostridia bacterium | reverse complement strand
GGAGATCTCCTCCACGGGCCCCCGCTACTGCCCCTCCATCGAGACGAAGGTCGTGCGGTTTGCGGACAAGGAGCGCCACCAGCTCTTCTTGGAGCCCGAGGGGGCGGACACGGGCGAAGTGTATGTACAGGGGCTCTCCACCTCCCTCCCCCACGACCTCCAAAAGGAGATGTACCGCACGGTGAAGGGGCTGGAAAGGTGCGAGATCGTCCGCTATGCCTATGCCATCGAATACGACTGCATCGACCCGCTCGACATCCTCCCCACCCTCGAGAGCAAGAAGGCGGAGGGGCTCTACACGGCGGGGCAGATCAACGGCACGAGCGGCTATGAAGAAGCGGCGGCGCAAGGGCTCCTTGCGGGGATCAACGCCTCTTTGAAGCTCCGCGGCGAGCCTCCCCTCGTCCCGCCCGAGGACGAGGCGTATATCGGCGTCCTCATCGACGACCTCGTGACGAAGGGCACCGACGAGCCCTACCGCATGATGACCTCCCGCGCCGAATTCCGCCTGCATTTGAGGCAGGACAACGCGGACGAGCGGCTCACGGAGATCGGGAGACGGGTCGGGCTCGTGACGGACGAACGGTATCAAAAATACCTCGCGCGGAAGGAGCGTAAGGCGGAAATTTTGAAGGCGCTCGGGGAGCGCGCCGAACAGAAAACGGCGGACATGCTCGTGCAAAGGCGGGGCGATCCTCCCCTCTCCGCGGGGGTGACCTATGCGGACCTCCTGCGCCGCGGCGTGCCGATCGCGGAGATCGCGGAGACCTTCTCCCTCTTTGAGAAAGACCCGCCCGACCTCCTCCTCTCCTGCGAGACGGAGGTGCGCTACGAGGGATATTTGAAGAGGAGCGGGGCGCAAATCGCCCGCATGAAGCGCGCCGAGAGCACTCCCCTTCCGCCCGGCATTGACTATGAGACCATCGAGGGCCTGCGGCTCGAAGCGCGAGAAAAACTCAACCGTGTGCACCCCTTGAGCCTCGGACAGGCGGAGCGCATCTCGGGCGTGAACCCCGCCGACATCGCCGTTTTAATGGTGTATCTCTCCCTGAAAAAGTGATTTTTTTCGACCCCATTCCCCACTTTTTGGCTATTTTCCAAATCTTCCCCTCTCGAGGGAGGAGAGCAAATGCAGAAGAGAGGCGTGCGCCTCTCTTCTGCGTCATTCCGAACGAACGTGAGGAATCTCGCCTCTCTCCGCTACACCCCCCCCACCCTACCCTCCCCCCTCAAGTATAAGGGGGGAGGCAAGAGGAGAGGGACCCTCCCCCCTCAAACGAGGGAGGAGGTGAAGCGCCGTAAGTCGGACGCGCAGAAAGAAACCCCCTGCCTTTGGCGGGGGGACTAAGGGGGGTGGCTGTCGATAATCGGGGGCGGACCCCCTCACCCTATCGCCCGCACGCTATAAGTGTTATCGAAGGGCGACACGAGGAGCAAAGCGACGAAGTACCCCTCCCCCTGACGCAGGGGGAGGGCAAGTGTTGAAATACCCCGCCTCCTTCAAAGGGGGCAGGTCTTGCTCCCCCCACCCTACCCTCCCCCCTCAAGTATAAGGGGGGAGGCAAGAGGAGAGGCACCCCCCTCAAACGAGGGAGGAGGTGAAGCGCCGTAAATCGGGGCGAGGGCAAGCGTTCCCTCATTCCGAACGGAGCCGAAGGCGGAGTGAGTGGATCTTAAAGGGCAAGATACACTCGGGCTACGCCCTCGGTATGAGGAGGGGCGGGCGGTGCGTCGGGCGGTATGAGGAGAGGCGGGCAAGGATAGCGGGCGCGGAGCGGCGTAAAAAGGCAAAAAATATCGCCGCCGCGAGGCCTCTCGCGGCGGCGGTTTCGTCTTCCCTTATTCTGTGGGGTTCGCGGGTTTGGCGGTGGGAAGTTTCACGCTCTGCTTGCCGTAGACGATCGTGTAGGACGCCTTCGTCGTAGATTTGTTTTCCCCTTCCTCTTCCGTCTGCTCCATATAGATGGCACACACCTTGCCGTCCTTGCCGAACTTGATGATGGGCTCCTCGCCCGAAACGCCGCCGCTCTTGGAAACGTAGCCGCTGTGCTCTTCGCTGTATTCGTATGCCTCATACATGCCCGCATACATTGTGAATACCTCGATCATCGAGGGCGCGTCGTCATCTTCTTCCCAGACCCATTCGTCCGCGTCGTTCTTGTAGTAGTGCTTCGGCGTCTCGCCGAACTCGTAATACTCCTCCTCATTGGACGCTTCATCCTGCAAATAGCCGGGAAGGAGCTCCTTGTTGCCCGCGATCTTCGTCTCGACCGTCATCTTGGCGGCAGTCGGCGTTAAGATGTAGGTGCCCGTCTGCGTGAGGCTCGCGCTGTCCTCACCCGAAGTCACCGTCATCTCGTTGGTATAGACGAGCTTGTATTCGGTGACCTCCGAGAAATCGAACGCCGCCGTCCATTCCTCGGCGCTCTCGATCTTTTTGCTCTTCACCTTCTCGGGATCGGGATTCCCGCCGCCGCAAGCGGCAAACCCCGCACACATGGCCGCCGCAAGCACGCCCGCGGCGATCGCAACAAACGCTTTCTTCATATTCTACCTCCTATGGTTTGCCTCTATTATAGCTCCCCCCCCGAAAAATTGTCAACAAATTGAAAGGCGTTTTCCGAATTTTGTTAAAACTTTTTTGACGGAATTTTTTTCTCTTTTCGGAAGACGCAGCGGCGCCCATTCTCTTGGCGCCCGTCCCACTTGGCGCCCCCTTGAAGGGGAGCTGTCAAGCATAGCCGAGACCGAGGGGGTGTTCGGCATCCCCAACAACACCCCTTCCGTCTCGCCGCAAAAACGGCGAGCCACCCACCCCTCAAGGGGTGGGCAAGGGAGTGGGGCGGGGCGAGAGGCGGAGTGAGAACGGGCGGAAAATTCGGCACAAAAAACGGCGCGAACGTTGCGTTCGCGCCGTCTCTTTCCCTTATTCTGCGGTGAAGTCGTCTTTCCCCACGCCGCAGAGCGGGCAGGTGAAGTCGTCGGGCACGTCCTCCCACTTGGTGTCGGGAGCGATGCCGTTGTCGGGGTCGCCCGCCGCCTCGTCATACACGTAGCCGCACACACTGCACACATACTTTGCCATCGTAACCTTCCTCCTTTATGAATTTTTCACGCTGTCGGCAAGCTCCTTGCCGAGCGCATTCAACTTTTCGAGGGCCTCCCTGTTTACGGCGGAGAGGACGGTCACCGTCTCCCCCACCTGCTCCATATTCTTCCATTCGCGCACTATGTTCTGCATATATCCGCCCGCCTGCGGCGCCCAGCTGCCGTTCTCCACGAGGGCATACTTGCGGTTTTGATAGGCGTGCGCGGAGAGGTCGTGCAGGAAGTTCTCCATGCTGATGAAAATGCCGTTGTTATACGTCGTCGTCGCGAACACGACGTGCGAATAGCGGAACGCCTCAGAGAGGAGTTCGGAGATATGGGTGACGGAGACGTCGTAAACCTTCACATTCGCAACGCCGCTTTTTGCGATCGCCCCCGCCAAAATTTCGGCGGCGTTCTGCGTGTGCCCGTACACCGACGAATAGAACACGACGACCCCCTTCTCCTCGGGCAGATACTTGCTCCATGTATCGTATTTTCCGAGATACCACGCGAGATTTTTCCGCCAGACGGGCCCGTGCAGCGGGCAGATGAGCTTGATCCCGAGCCCCGCCGCCTTCTTCAGAACGTTCTGCACCTGCACGCCGTATTTGCCCACGATGTTGAAGTAATACCTGCGGGCGTCGTCCAAAAAGTCCCGCTCGAAGTGCACTTCGTCCGCATAGATGCTCCCGCCGAGGGCGCCGAAGGTGCCGAACGCGTCCGCCGAAAACAAAGTCCCGCTCTCGGGGATATAGGTGAACATGACCTCGGGCCAGTGCACCATCGGCGCGCATACAAATTTCAAAGTGTTTTTGCCGACGGAGAGCTCCTCTCCCTCCTTCACAACGAGCACATTCCCGCGGAAGGAGAAGTAGTTTTCGAGCATCGCCTTCGTCTTTTGGGTGGTGACGACGGTGACTTTGGGGTACTTCTCCATGAGGCGGACAAAGCTCGCGGAATGGTCTGGCTCCATGTGGTGGACGACGACATAGTCGAGCTTTCTGCGCCCGAGCGCGTACTCCAAATTCTCGAAAAAGTGCTCGCTTACGGCGATGTCGGCGGTGTCGAAGAGCACCGTCTTTCTGTCGACGAGGAGATAGGAATTGTAGGAGACCCCGCGCGGGACGGGGAATGCGCTCTCGAAGAGGGCGATGCGGCGGTCGTTCCCGCCGAGATAGTAGAGATTTTTCTTGATCTTTACGACGTTTTGCATACCATATACCTCTTGGAGGATTATACCATATCGCGCTTCGGAATGCAAGCGGGGAAACGGAATTTATGAAAAACCCTCTCCCGCAGGAGAGGGTCTCATTCTTTACGCGAGTTTTTCCACGGCGTGACTTCCGCCGAGTTCCACCGAGTAGAGGTGGCTGTCGCCGCCCACGCCGCCGAGGCGGTAACTGATAAAGTACATCTTATTTCCGACGACGGTGAGGCATCGCGCGTAGTAGAACGCCGAACCGTCCTTTTGATTGGCAAGAAGCAACTCTGGCGTTTCGTTCTCCGCCGCGTTGATACTCACCGAATAAATACCCGATTTTGCGGAGCTTGTGAGGTCATTGTAATAGTACACTCTTCCGTTGTGCACCGTGATCTCCAACGGGTCGGTATCCGTTTTCATCATAACGCGGTACGTGTTCTCTACGTCGTTCAAATTGAAACAGGAAAGTTGTTTGCTCCCCCAGGCGACTCCGTAGAGTTCACGGAAGTAGACGACGCCGTCCGAAATGACGAAGGTCCCGACGCTGTGATTGTTGTACACGAGTTCCGCCTTATCGTCACCCGGATCATTCACGCTCATGCGGAAGAGCCCGTCGCCCTTAAAAGTGCTGACATCGGCGGTGAAGTACAGATACCCTTCATAATAGGTGAGCCCGCTCACACCCTTCGTATAGATGATCGTATCCGTGCCGTTCTTGTCGATCTTGTGGACTGCCGTCGCAAAGCCGCCCGCGTTTCTCTCACTGTAGAAGAGGTTTTCGCCGTCCGTCACGATGTCCCTGCAATCATATTTGGAGACGCGTTCGGGAGTGCCGCCGAGCTTCAAGTCGACCTTGTAGAGGTCGTTGTTCACCCCCCAGCTCACCGCGTTGAAGTAGAGGGTATCGCCGATGATGGAGAAGTCCTCTACCTTGTCGGAGGTGACGCGGACGGGCGTCTTCACGGCCGCCGCCGTATCGAGACAGTAGAGCGCCTTGTCGTTGTAGAGGTCGAGATAGTAGATCTTCGTGCCGTAGGCGAGCACCTTGCCGCCCAAAGAGAGGGGCGTGACCTCGGGAGGGACAAAGTCCGTGAGGATCTTTTGGGCCGTTCCGCCCGCGAGCGTGTAGATGCAGAGATCCTGCGTGGAGACCTCGTAGTAGGCGATCCTGCCGTCCCCGAGCGAGCAGAGGGAAGAATAGCTCTCGTTCTCCTCGCCGATGACCTTCGTCCCCGCCGTGACATTCGACAAAATGCCCAAAGGATAGGCGTTCACCTTGTAAATGCCCTTCCCGTACAGCGTGGAAGTGAGAAGGTCGACGTTGAGATAATAGAGTTCATCCCCCACCACGGTGAGGTTCGCGCCCGCGTCGATCGTGAGTTTTTTGCTGTCTCCCGTTTTGGTGTTGTAGTTGGCGATGTAGTCGTCGCCGAGCAGGTTGTTTACGGTGAAGAAGAGATAGGTGTCCCCGTTATGGACGGAGGCGGTGAGGGCGTCGATCTTCTCCCCCTCTGTCTCGTCTCCGACGGCGACGGCGGTGCGCTCTGCATTCGTCCCGTTCGCGGGAACGGAGGAGAGTTTCCAGCCGTTGTTCCCGTCCGCGAACCAAAGTTTTCCGTCCGCATAAGTAAGATACTTTGCCTTGCCCTGTGAGATGAGGGTGGGCTCGTAGTCCTCCGAGGAGGACTTGGCGGGGTCGAGTTTGTAGATCCCGCTCTGCCCGTTGATGAGCCCGTTCACCGCATAGTAGAGATAGGTATCGTCCGCGCAGAGATACTCACCCTTGACGGATTTGACGGATGCCGCCTCGCCCTCCGCGGTCAATGTTTTCACCGAAGAGAGGAAGAGAGAATAGCTCCTGAAATAGAGCGTATCCTTCATGACGGTGAAGTTATAGGGAATATCCAAGCTGACCCGCTTCAACTCGCCGCCGCTGTAGGAATAGAGGTAGTCGTTGTTGCGGGCGTTCGCGAAGTAGAGCGTATCGTTGAAGAAGGCGATGTGGCGCTCCTTTTCGCTCGCCGTGATGCGCAGCGTTGCGGTGGCGGTGTACGTCTCGTAGTTTTTGTTGGTGATGGTCACCGTCACCTCATACGTGCCCGACTCGGTCGCGATATTGCCGCCCGTGGAGACGCCGTCGCGGGAATAGACGATCTCCGAGCCCTCGGGCACTGCGCCCGCGATCTCGATGGAATGCGCCGCCCCGTCGTAAGGGAAGCTCCCGCCCGTAAAGGTCACGCCCGTGATCGTCGCCTTCTCGATGGTGAGTTTCGCCGTGAGGGTGAGCGGGTCGTACCCCTTGCCCGTGAGGGCCGCCGTGGCGCTGTATTCGCCCGCATCCGTGCCCTTATTGTTCGTGTAGGCGACGGAGACGCCAGCGGGGAGCGCGCCGCCTACGGTGATCTCGTGCTCGTTCCCGTCGTAGGTGACCGTCTCGCCCGTAAACATCACGCCCGTGATGGCCTTGCCCTCGATGGTGAGTTTCGCGGTGAGGGTGAGGGTCTTATACCCCGTGCCCGTGAGGGTCGCGGTCGCATTGTACACGCCCACGTCCGTGCCCTTGTTGTTTTGGTAGGCGACGGAGACGCCTGCGGGCAGCGTGCCCGAAACGGTGATCTCGTGCTCGGTCCCGTCGTAGGTGACCGTCTTATCCGTAAATGTCACGCCCGTGATGTCGGTAAGCGTTTCCTCGGGCTTGGGGTCGGGCTTGGGTTCGGGTTTCTCGCCGCACGCCGCCAGTCCGCATGCCGCGACGAGCGCAAACAGAAGCGAAAATGCCGCTAACAGCTTTTTCATGATCTCCTCCCTTTCCGCCTCACGGGCGGAATATGCCATTATTATACCCCCTCCGCGTGCGAAAGTCAATCGGTGGAACTCAACCGTTCATTGAGTTTGCCCGACGTTTATTTGAAAAATGCGCAAATGGGGTGGGAAAAGAGGCGGCGGGCAAGTTTCTCTTTCTTCCGCACCGCACTTTCTCGGCACCCACTGCAAGCCTTCCCCCCTCGGGGGTGCCGAAGGCATGCCTTGCGCTGAAGGCGTCCCCGCATTGCGGATCGCCCCTCATCCGTCCCCGCAGGGGACGGATGAGGGGCGATCCGCAATCTCATGGGCGGACCCTCACCCCTACCCCTCCCCCTCACGTAGGGGGAGGGCACGGTTGAAATATGCGGGAACGAAAGATGAACGCCACCCCCCTCAAGGGGTGGGCAAGGGGGAGGGCCGAGACAAAAGAAAAAACCCTCTCGCGAGGAGAGGGTCTTTTCCGAAATTCAATGCCTCTTTTTGAGGGAGACGGGTTCGGGCGGGAGAGCAAGCGTGATCTCCGCCGCTTGGGCGGCCGCCGAGGCGGGCGCCTCCTTCACGCTCACCGAGATTACATCGGGCTGTGCCAAGCCTTGAAGCTGGACCTCGCCCTCGTAGTAGTATGCAACGAAGATCTTCCTGCCCGTGATGAGGAGCGGATCGCTGGTGCCCGTAAGGCCCGTGATGATGACATAGCCCTCGTCGCCGAGCGTCTTCTTCGCGGTCTCGTGGTCGTAGATCGTGATGGACCTGGGAGTACTGACCGGCCGCTGCAATTTGCTCCCGTTGACGGTGAAGACATACTCTTTGTTGAGCTCGCCCGTAAATTCGAGGAAGAACCCGTGATAGAGGTTGCAATAGATCTCGCCGCAGCCGAAGATGGGAGAGCCCGCGGCGGTGCCGTCTACGTCGAGCTGCTTGATCGCGGGCATGTAGAAGCTGACCTCGTTGGAGGGAGAGCTCTCGAGGTAGATGTCCGAAGGGTTGGGCATGGCGGTGACGGTGAAAATGTGGTTCCCGGGCTCCGTCTCGTAGATGGTGTAGTAGTTCTCCGTCTGCGTGGAGCCCATCGGGAAGCCGTCGCGGTAGACCCTGTAACCGGTCGCGTTCTCGACCGTATTCCACGTCAACTGGAAGGCGCGGAGTGTGATCTTCGGTGCAGGAAGGCGCTCGGCGACGGTGTATTCGACCTCGTTGGACTTATCGCCCGCCGTGTAGTACTTATCCGACGAGACCGCCTGCACGGTGACATAATATTTCCCCTGCGCTTCGGTGACGGTATAGGGGGAGGACTCGGCATCGCGCACGATTTCGTCGCCGCCGCCGTCGGGACGGAAATACACCTTGTAGCCCGTGGCGTGCGAGACGGAAGTCCACCCGAGGGTCCCCTGCTTTTCGTTGGCTACGAGCTCGGGCGTGCCGAGGACGGAGAACTTCTCATAGGTGACGGAGTTCGAGCGATCGCTCGCGCAGTAGCCCGCCTTGTTCGTCGTGGCGACGACGGAGTAGACGTAGCCGCCCGCCTCCGTTTCGCGGATGATGTGGCTCGTTCCCGAGGCGCTCGTGATCTTCTCGCCGTTGCGATAGATGTCGTACCCCGTGGCATTCAGAACTTCGTCCCATGTGAGCACGTTCTCGCTGAGTTTGACGACGGGGGTATCGAGCGGGGACTCCGTCTTCGTATAGAAGCACCCCGTGCAGATGAAGGTCTTCTTCCCCTCCTCCTCGCTCTCCCCTTCGACGAAGGTGTGAAGGGCGAGATCTCCCCGCTCCTTGCAGTTCTTGTGTGCGATGCAGGCGTGCCAATGACGGTTGTTGTCATACGACCACTCCGTATCGAATTTGTGCGCGCCGCAGGCCGTGAGGCCGACGGCTCCCAAGAGGAGGGCGGCTGCCGCACACACCGATATTAGGATCTTTTTCATATCAAACCTCCACTAACTTAAAAATTACTTCCGTTCCAGCCCCAATCGGAGAGGCCGTGATAGGTGACATAGACGGCGTCCCCGGGGATCCCGAGCTCCTCTCGGAGAATGCGGCAGATCTCTCCCGTCATCCTCGAATAGTCGGAAGGGCTCGCCTGCCCGAACAGGCTCACTTCGACGTAGGCGCCCTTCTCAAGCTTTCTGCCCCCGAAGTAGAGGGTGTAGTTATCCTGAAAGCCCACCATGAGATACCCCTCGCCCTTGTGCAGGACGGAGACCGCTCTCCCGAACTTCGCCTTCAAAACTTCCTTCTTCTCCTCCGAAAGGGGGAGGGTCACTTTGCTGTCGATAAACGGCATCTTCTTTTACCTCCTGTGCGGCAAGCCGCCGCAAATTTATATCCGCTCCATGCAGACGAGCGTCTCCACCCACTTGGTCTGCGGGAACATATCGAAGGGCTGGACGAGAGAAATTCGGTACATGGGGTCGGTTTCGCACTTCAAAAGCTCCCCTTTCTCCGTCTCTTTGAGGCTCCCCGTGAGGATCCCCGTATCGCGCGCGAGGGTCGCGGGGTTGCAGGAGATGTAGACGATTTTTTTCACGCCCGCCTCCATGACTGCGCGGAGGACCTCCCGCTCCGCGCCCGCGCGGGGAGGATCGAGCACCACGGCGTCCGCATGCACCCTTTTGAGGAGGGCGGGGAGTTCGTCCTCCACCCTGCCGCAGAGGTTCTCCATCTTCTCCGAAAGCCCGTTGCACTCCTTGAGCGCCTCGGCGCAGGCGTGCGCCTCCCGCACGACTTCGATGCCGTATGCCTTCCCGCACTTTTTCGCAAAGAGGGCGGTGAGAAGTCCCCCTCCCGCGTAGCAATCGACGACCGTCTCCCCCTCGCTTATAAGGGAGACCGCCTTCTCGTAGAGCTTGCCGCGCACGTTTTCGTTGACCTGAACGAAGGTATTCGCGCCCGTCTCGTAGGAGATGCCCGCCTCCACGCACTCGTATTTCCCCTTCCCCTTGAGGAGGGTGAACTCCTCGCCGAGAACGACATTGGTCTCCCCGTCGTTGAAGTTGAGGTAGAAACTGTATTCGGGGAAGATGCCGTCGAGGAGGTAGAGAAAGTAGTCGATCCCCTTGATCTCCCGCACGCGGACGACGAGCGTGACGATGAACTTGTTTTTGAGTTCGCGCACGACGAGGTGGCGGAGCTGGCCTTCCCCCGTCTTCTCGTCGTACCCGTCGAGCCCGCACTTCTCCATGAAGGTGTTGAGGGCGGCGATGACCTGCTCCGCCCATGCGGGATGGATGGGGCAGACGGAAGTCGGCACGATGCGGTGGGAGCGCTCGGCGTAGAAACCCACGGCGTTCTCGCCGTTCACCCGCCCGATGGGGAGCTGCAATTTGTTGCGGTAGCCGAAGTCCTTCTCGCTCTTTTCGCAGGGGGAGACCTCCGCGGTGACACCT
>CANREU010000043.1 GCA_947629725.1 uncultured Clostridia bacterium | reverse complement strand
CCCGACTTTCCGCGCGTCCGAGCCCGAAACGCCCCGCAGCGACCGTCTCGTCGACCCCGCGGAGGAGCATGACGACCGCGGGTTCCGCGCGTCCTCGTCCGATCCCTTTGAGCGTCCCCGCACGGAGGAGACGGAGGAGAGGGGAGGGCGCGGCAGCGACTTCCGCAGTCTCTTCTCCCGCTCCGCGGAGACGGACGGGCGGAGCGACAGGATCGAGATCCCCGATCCCAAGCCCGAGGAAGAGCCCGCCGGCTCCTTCGACGGCGGCGACCGCGTCGACCCCTTTGCGGAGGGCGCGCCCGCCTCGCCGGACGAGCTCTATCAGGAGGACCGTTCGGACGCCGACCTTTTCGACGACGACGAGCCCGAGGAATCCAATTTGGACGGTTATTTCGGCGACCGCGGCGACAGCCGTTCTTCCCGCGATATGGGCACCCGCGATATGGGTACCCGCGACAGAGGCACGCGTGATATGGGCACGCGCGACATGGGCTCGCGCGGTCCCCGCGAGATGGGCGGCTTTGCCTCGCCCGACAGCGGAGAGCCCGCTCCCGCGCCCAAGCCGCCCGTCTACAAGCCCTATGTGCGCCCGAGTCTGGAAAATCTCCGCGCCTACGACGACGCGGTCTCCATCCCGCAGGATGTGATCGAGCGCAACTCCGAGATCATCGTGGATACCCTTGCGGGATTTAAGGTGGACGCAGAGGTCGTGAAGGTGACTATCGGCGCCGCCGTCACCCGCTACTATATCGACATTCCGAGGAACATCTCGGTGAGCACCGTCATCAAGAGGGAGGAGGAGATCTCCATGCGCCTGCACGCGCGGGACGGCGTCTCCATGTTCGCGAGCCGCGAGAACGGCGCGATCTCCATCGAGGTGCCCAACGCCAAGCGCGCGACGGTCGGTCTCGCCTCGGTGATGGAGTCGGAGGAGTTCCTCAACGCCAAGCCGCACTCCTTGATGTTCGTCGTCGGCAAGGACGTCGAGGGACGCAACGTCTGCGGCAATATCCCCAAGATGACCCACGTGCTCGTCGCGGGGTCCACCAACTCGGGAAAATCGGTGTGCCTCAACGCGATGCTCATCTCCCTCATCTACAAGTACTCGCCCGAAGATCTCCGCCTCATCCTCATCGACCCCAAGAAGGTGGAATTCACGGTGTTCGACGGGCTCCCGCACCTCATGCTCAACGAGATCATCTCCGACCCGCAGAAGGCGGTCACCGCCCTCAACTGGGCGATCAAGGAGATGGAGCGGCGGTACACCCTCTTCGAGCAGAAGACCCGCTCGGGGACGGCGGTCCGCAACATCGACGAATACAACGACATCTTCGCGGAAGAGGAGGGGAAGATCCCCAAGATCGTTATCGTGGTGGACGAGCTTGCCGACCTCATGTCCTTCGCCAAGAAGGATATAGAGGAGCGCATCCAGCGGCTCGCCGCAAAGGCGCGCGCCGCGGGCATCCACCTCGTGCTCGCCACCCAGCGTCCCTCGGTGGACGTCATCACGGGCGTCATCAAGAGCAACCTTCCCACCCGTATCGCCTTCCGCGTCATTCAGGAAGTGGACTCCCGCACCATTCTCGACGAGACGGGCGCGCAGAAGCTCCTCGGCAACGGCGACATGCTCTACCGCACGGGCGGGATGTTCAACTGCCTCCGCGTGCAGGGCGCCTTCGTGAGTTCGGAGGAAGTGCAGGCGGTCGTCGACGAAGTCAAGCGCAACAACGAGGCGTATTTCGACGAGGAGGTCGTCAACTTCTTCAACAAGTCGAACAGCCCCGAGGAGGTCTCGGACGGCGAGGGCGGGAACGTCGGCTCGGACTCCGTGGAGATCAAGGCGCTCGCCATCGTCGTGAAGCTCGGCTCCGCCTCCATTTCCCTCATTCAGAGGCGGTGCAGCGTGGGGTATGCCCGCGCGGGCAAGATCATCGAATGGATGGAGCAGGAGGGGTACATTTCCCCCTTCGACGGCAAGGCAAAGGCGCGCACCGTCCTCCTCACCAAAGAGGAGTTCGAGAGCAAATACGGCCCGCTGGATTAAGGTATGGAACGAAAAGTTTTCGGGATGATCTCCCTCGGCTGCGACAAGAACCGCGTCGACGGCGAGCGGCTGCTCGGGGAGATCGTGAAGAGGGGGCATGCCGTCACCTCCGAACCAAGCGAGGCGCAGATCCTCATCGTGAACACCTGCGCCTTTTTGGAGAGCGCGAGAAAGGAGGCGATCGAGGCCGTCCTCGAGGGGAACTCCTTCCGCGGGGGCAAGCTCGAGAAGATCGTCGTCACGGGGTGCCTGCCCGAAAAATTCATCGGGGAGCTCTTTCCCGCCCTCACGGAGGGGGACGTCTTCCTCGGCGTAAACGATGTTCCCGCCCTCTTTTCCGCCCTCGAGGAGAGCTACGCCCGCGGGGAGCGGGTGAACGCCGTCCGCCGCTACGGGAAGCCCTGCTTTTCGGAGAGGCTCGTCTCCACCTCCCCCCACGTGAAGTACCTCAAGATCGCCGACGGCTGCTTCAACCACTGCACCTATTGCCTCATCCCCTCCATACGGGGGAAGTATGTCTCCTGCCCCGAAGAAGAGCTCCTCAAAGAGGCGGCGTCGCTCGGGGAGACGGACGAGCTCGTGCTCGTCGCGCAGGACGTCACCCGCTACGGCGAGGACCGCGGCGAAAATCAGTTGGTCCCTCTCCTCAAAAAAATTTCCAAACTTGACAACATTTGTCATATTCGGTTGCTATACTGTTATCCGGACAGGATCACGGAGGAGCTCATCGAGGAGCTCCGCACGGAGCCCAAACTCATCAAGTATCTCGATATTCCCCTCCAGCACTCGGAGGAGAGGATCTTGAAACTCATGGGACGGAAGGGCTCGCGGGAGGAATATCTCGCCCTCTTCGGGCGTCTCCGCAAGGCGGTCCTCGGGATCGCCCTCCGCTCCACCTTCATCTCGGGCTTTCCCACGGAGACGGAGGAGGAGCACAGGGCCCTCATCCGCTTCCTCGGGGAGGCGAAGCTCGAGAACTGCGGGTTCTTCGCCTACTCGCGGGAGGAGGGGACCCCCGCCTACAAGCTCGCGGGGCAGGTGCATCCCTCCACGAAGGGGAGAAGGGTGCGCGAACTCTATCGCGCACAGGCGGAAATTTCCGCCGCAAAACTCGCACAATACGTGGGGAAGACGGTGGAAGCCGTCTGCGACGGGTTAGACGGCGCGGAGGGATTTCTCGGCAGGGCGTATTTTCAGGCGCCCGAAATAGACGGCTGCGTGCACTTCACGGCGCCCCGCGCCGAGGAGGGGAAGCGGTACTCCGTGCACATCACCCGTGCGGACGAATACGACTTATACGGCGAAGCCGAAGGAGAATTGCAATGAATCTGCCCAACAAGATCACTCTCACGCGGATCTTCATGATCCCGCTCTTTATCGTCATCTTCTATCTCGATGTGTTCGGCGGGACGGCGTGGCAATACCTCATTGCGGCGGGGATCTTCGTCCTCGCGGCGAGCACGGACGCCCTCGACGGCTACATCGCGCGCAAGTATCATCTCGTCACCGACCTCGGCAAGTTTTTGGACCCCATTGCCGATAAAGTGCTCGTTTCGACGGCGTTCATTCTGATGCTCACCCGCCCCGTCGCCTTCATGGTGGCCCCCTTCGGCACTTATGGGCTGCTTGCGGCGGGCATCTGCGTCTCCGTCATCCTCGCGCGGGAACTCATCGTCAGCGGCTTCCGCATGATCGCCGCGGGCAAACATGTGGTGCTCGCCGCCGATAAACTCGGCAAATTCAAGACGGTGTTCCAGGACGTCTCCATCGCCCTCCTTCTTGCCGCTTCCCCGTGGGCGGGGGAGCTCGGCGGGCAGATCGTGCTCTACATCGGGCTCGTGTGCTTCGCGGTGTGCACCGTTCTCACCGTCGCCTCGGGCGTCAACTATATCGTGAAGAACAGGCAGGTCCTCAAAGAGGAGAAGAAGGACGGGGAGGCGGACGCGTGATGTACGCGGCGATCGTCCTCTTCAACAACCGCAATCCGCTCTCCGCGGTCGACTATCCCGCGGTGACGGACGCCCTCCTCGCGGGCGGCGTCTTCCTCGACGAGATCGCCTTCCTTCCCTACGACGCTCCCTCCGAGGTCGTAGCGAGCCTCGGGCGGCTCTCCTCGGGGCGGGACGGGCTCTTTCTCATCTGCGACAGGGTGCTCGTGCCGTCCGCAAAGGAGGCGGTGTCGCAGGCGGCGGGCGCGGAATTTACGGAGGACGCCCTCCTCGAGAGCAAGGAGTGCCTCTTCGCCGTCCTCCCCGCGGGGAAGCGCGGCGCGGAGATCGTCCGCACCGAGACGGTGCCCCGCGTCGACAGGCGGCGGGGGAGACGGTACAGCCGCGTCGTCATCGGGGCGATCGGCGCGCCCGAACAGCTCGTGCGCACGGCGCTCGCCTCGGCGGCGGAGATCGCGGAGGGCAAACTCACCCTCCATGCGACGGAGGAATATGCCTGCACGCAGGTGGAGATCTTATACGACGACGCCACCCCCAAGATGATCTCGGACGAGGTGGTGCGGACGGTCGCGAGCACCCTCGAGGAGTTCGTCTATTCGGTGGGGGAGGGCGGCACCGTCGCCGAACGGCTCTGTGAATGTCTGAAACTGCACCGCCTCACCCTCTCCACGGCGGAGAGCTTCACGGGCGGCGGCGTGGGGGGCGCGGTCGTCGCCGTACCGGGCGCGAGCGCCGTCTTCCGCGAGGGGATCAACGCCTACGCGGGGGAGGCAAAGGCGGAGCGGCTCGGCGTGAAGGAGGAGACTTTGCGCTCGAAGGGCGCCGTCTCCGACGAGACCGCCTACGAGATGGCGGCGGGGCTCATCCGCGGGGGCAAGTGCGACCTTGCCATCGCTACGACGGGCGTCGCGGGGCCCGACCCCGACGGCGAGAAACCCGTCGGGCTCTGCTACATCGCGATCGGCACCCGCGAAATGGTGCGCGTCTACCGCCATATTTTGCAGGGCGACCGCGAAACGATCACGAAAACGGCGATCAACCTTGCCCTCTTTCAGGGGTTGAAGGCAGTTCGATAAAGGGAAAAATCAAAGGAGCAAACAGAATGAACGAAGAAAAGAAAAAGGCACTCGACGCCGTCCTCGCCCAAATCGAGAAGGCATACGGCAAGGGCGCCATCATGCGGCTCGGAAGCAACGCGGGCAACACGGACATCGAGGTCATCCCCTCGGGGTGCCTCGCCCTCGACCTCGCCCTCGGCATCGGCGGGTTCCCCCGCGGCAGGATGATCGAGATCTACGGCCCCGAATCGTCGGGCAAGACGACGGTCGCCCTCCACGCGGTCGCGGAGGCGCAGAAGGCGGGCGGCATCGCCGCATTTGTCGACGCGGAGCACGCGCTCGACCCCGTGTATGCCAAGCACCTCGGGGTGGACCTCGACGAGCTCTACGTCTCCCAGCCCGACACGGGCGAGCAGGCGCTCGACATCGTCGATTCCCTTGTCCGCTCCTCGGCGGTGGACATCATCGTCGTCGACTCCGTCGCGGCACTCACGCCTAAGGCGGAGATCGAGGGGGACATGGGGGACAGCCACGTCGGGCTTCAGGCCCGCCTCATGTCGCAGGCGCTCCGCAAACTCACCGCCATCGTCAACAAGAGCAAGACGTGCGTCGTCTTCATCAACCAGCTCCGCGAGAAGGTGGGCGTCATGTTCGGCAACCCCGAAGTGACCCCCGGCGGCAAGGCCTTGAAGTTCTACGCCTCCATCCGCATCGACGTCCGCAAGACGGACACCCTCAAAAACGCGGGCGACGCGGCGGGCAACCGTACCCGCGCGAAGGTCGTGAAGAACAAGCTCGCGCCCCCCTTCCGGCAGGCGGAATTCGACATCCTCTACGGCGAGGGCGTCTCGCAGGAGGGGTGCATCATCGACCTTGCCCTGCAATACGACATCCTCAAAAAGAGCGGCGCTTGGTTCAGTTATAACGACACGAAGATCGCCAACGGCAGAGAGGCCATGCGGCAGTTTTTGAAGGACAACCCCGAGGTCTCGAAAGAGCTCGAGGGGAAGATCCGCATCGCCGCGAAGGGCGCCTCCGTCGCGGAAGTCGCCGGCGGCGAGGAGTAAAAGGTTTCGCACAACATTCTCCCGCCCTTGCCCTCCCCCTGCGTCAGGGGGGGGGGTAGGGGAGGGGGTCAGCCTCCACAGTATTTATAGTTACGGGCGCGGGAGCCGGATGATAGCAAAGGGCGCGGACGCCGATCCTCATTCCGATCCCTTACTCTGTTCCGTCATTTCGAGCGGAGCGAGAAATCTCAAACCGAGATTCCTCACATGCGTTCGGAATGACGTAGTAGAGCAGTTCGGAATGACGTAGTAGAGCAGTTCGGAATGACGTAGTAGGGACAGTTCGGAACGACGTGGTAGGGCAGTTCGGAACACGTAGGGGGTGGCAGAAAAGCGCGTTTTCCCGCCCCGCTATCAAATACGTCACCCTGAGCTTGTCGAAGGGTATCCTTATTCTGATGAGGCCATGTCTACTTCACGGCTACACCGTTCGTGCCGCCCTTCGATGGCGGTCACAGCGTGCGGGCGGGGCAGTCGCGGCAAGAGCAGCCATGACAGCTCCCCCTCAAGGGGGCGCCGAGAAAGGGGCGCTCCCGCGTTCCTTCCGTAAAAAAGGTAAACTATGAAACATCAATTTCTCAAAGCGGCGGCGGTGAGCCCCGAACTGAAGGTCGCCGATCCCGCGTACAATGCGAAAAAGATCGTCGAGGTCATCGAGCGGCAGGCGGAAAAGGGCACCGAGCTTCTCGTCTTCCCCGAGCTCTGTCTCTCGGGCTACACCTGCGGAGACCTCTTCCTGCAGCGCACCCTCCTCGAGGGCTGTCTCGACGCGCTCGAAACGGTCGCCAAAGCCACGGCGGGGAAGTGCATGCTCGTCTTCGTCGGGCTGCCCGTCGCGGACCGCGAAAAGCTCTACAACTGCGCGGCGGCGATCAGCGGCGGCAGGGTGCTTGCCCTCATCGCCAAGAGCTACCTCCCCGACCACAACGAGTTTTACGAGGGGCGGCACTTCTCGGGCGGCGAGGATGCGGACAGCTGCATCCGCCTCCGCAGCGGCAGCGCGTCGCTCTCCTCCCGCGTCCTCGTCTACGACGAAAAACACCCCGAGATCTATATTGCCTGCGAGATCTGCGAGGACTTTTGGGTCCCCGTTTCCCCGAGTACCGAGCACTGCAAGCACGGCGCGGCGGTCGTCGTCAACCTCTCGGCGAGCAACGAGCTCATCGGCAAGCGGGAATACCGCCACACCCTCCTCGCCGCACAGACGGGGAAGAACATTTGCGGCTACGTCTACTGCGGCGCGGGCGTGGGGGAGAGCGCCTCGGACACGGTGTTCGCGGGCAACAACATGATCTACGAAAACGGCGCCTGTCTCGCGGAGAGCGTCCCCTTCGGGACGGGCGTGTGCGAGGCGGAGATCGACGTCGGCTTCCTTCTGAACGAACGCCGCCGCAAGACCTCCTACCGCAACTTCCCCTCCGAGGAGAAGGAGTACATTTGGTGCCCCGCAAACTTCGTAACGGATGCGGACCTCACCCTCCGCACCGTCGATCCGCTCCCCTTCGTTCCCCGCGGAGAGGGGGAGAGAAAGGAGCGGGCAGACCTCATTCTGAACATTCAGGCGCAGGCGTTGAAGCGCAGAATCGAGCACACGGGGTCGAAAACGGCGGTCATCGGCGTCTCGGGCGGGCTCGATTCCACCCTTGCGCTCCTCGTCGCCGTGCGCGCGTTCGACCTTCTCGGAAAGCCCCGCGAAGACATCCTCGCCCTCTCCATGCCCGGCTTCGGCACGAGCCTCAAAACGAAGAACAACGCCACCGCCCTCATGCAGGCGCTCGGCGTCACCCAGCGGCAGATCCCCATCTCGCAGACCGTTTTGAAGCACTTCAAGGACATCGGGCACGACCCCGAGGAGCGGAACGCGGCGTATGAGAACGCGCAGGCGCGCTACCGCACGATGATCCTCATGGACCTTGCCAACGAGACGGGCGGGCTCGTCGTCGGAACGGGGGACCTCTCGGAGCTCGCCCTCGGCTGGTGCACCTACAACGGCGACCACATGAGCATGTACGCCGTCAACTGTTCCGTGCCCAAAACGCTCGTGAAATACCTCGTGGAGGCGGAAGCGGAGAGGCTCGGCGGCAGGGCGGAGATCGTCCTCAAAAGCGTGCTCGGCACCGAAATTTCTCCCGAGCTCCTCCCGCCCGACGAGGGAGGGGAGATCGCGCAGAAGACGGAGGACCTCATCGGCCCCTACGAACTCAACGATTTCTATCTGTATCACTTCCTCCGCCGCGGCGACGGCCCCGCCAAGACCCTCTGTCTTGCCGAACGCGCCTTTGCGGGAAAGTACGACAGGGCGACCTTGAAGAAGTGGCTCGTGAATTTTTACAGGCGGTTCTTCTCCCAGCAGTTCAAGCGCAACTGCGTGCCCGACGGCGTGAAGGTGGGCTCCGTCTCCCTCTCGCCGCGCGCCGATCTCCGCATGCCGTCCGACGCTTCGGCGGCGCTCTGGATCGAAGAGGCGGAAAAGCTTTAAGCGATTTTTATAAAAAATTTCCGACCCCATGTCGCAATTTTGCGTACATGGGGTACGATTTAGGAGGACGATATGGCATTCAAAGAGGGATTTGCATGGGGCACGGCGACCGCGTCGTATCAGATCGAGGGCGGCGCGTATGAGGCGGACAAGGGCTTGAACGGCTGGGACGTCGGTTCCGCCACCGAGGGGCGCATCTTCAACGGCCACTCGGGGGACGTGGGGTGCGACCACTACCACAGGTTCAAAGAGGACGTCGCCATCATGAAAAAGCTCGGGCTCAAGGCGTACCGCTTTTCTGTCAACTGGGCGCGTCTCATCCCCGCGGGCACGGGAAAGATTTCGGCGGACGGCAAGCGGTTCTACACCGAACTTCTGAAAGAACTCAAAAGGGCGCACATCGAGCCGTGGATCACCCTCTTCCATTGGGACTATCCCTACGAGCTCTACTTAAAAGGCGGCTGGCTCAACCCCGCAAGCTCCGATTGGTTCGCCTCCTACGCGGAGGTGTGCGGAAAGCTCTTCGGCAAGGATTGCTCCCATTTCATCCTCATCAACGAGCCGCAGGTGTTCCTCGGCGAAGGGCATTCCGCGGGCAGACATGCGCCGTTTTTGAAACTTTCGGACGGCGAAGTGATGAGGTGCGCGCACAACGTCCTCCTCGGGTGCGGCAAGGCGGAGAAGGTCTTGCGGAAGCTCGTCCCCGGGGCCAAGATCGGCACCGCGCAGGCGTTTTGGCCCTTCCTTCCCGAAAAGGAGGAGGACTATGCGTTCGCAAAGCAGGAGACTTTCAACTGCCACAGGGACTTCGGCTCCGTCAACTACTACACCGACCCCCTTCTCTTCGGGCGCTACCCCGAAGAGTTCGCGGCTTGGCAGAGGGAGTGCGGCTTCTCATACCCCGAAAGCGACATGGAAATCATCAGGAGCAAGCTCGATTTCTACGGCGTCAACACCTATTCGGGAGACTATATCGTGCGGAAGGGGGAGGGGTTTGCCCGCGTCACCCCGCCGCCCACCGACCCCCTCACCGACATGCGCTGGACCGTCCATCCCGACGCCCTCTACTACGGCGCGAAGTACGTTTGGGAGCGCTACGGGCTCCCCGTCGTCTACACCGAGAACGGCGTCGCCCTCGCCGAGTGGAAGGACCTCGAGGGCAGGATCCTCGACTACTCCCGCATCGACTTCATCAAGCGCTATCTCCGCGCTCTCCACAGGGCTGCGGAGGAGGGCGTGGACGTTGCGGGGTACTTCTATTGGTCCCTTCTCGACAACTTCGAGTGGGCGGAGGGGTTCTCCAAGAAGTTCGGGCTCGTGCACGTGGACTACGAGACGGGGGAGCGCACCCTCAAAGAGAGCGCGAAGTTCTACAAAAAAGTCGCCGAAACGAACGGCGAAGCGGCCTTGAAATAAGAGGCGGAAGATGCCCTTTCGGGCCGAAAACCGCAGGCAGGGCGGGTATCTCCCGTAGATAAAAGCCGCCCGAAAACCCGATCCGTTGCGTTTGCAGCCGTCCGACAAAAAAGTCGGGCGGTTTTTTTCATGCAAAAAACAAGGGGAAAAAGTATTATATTCCATGCGCTTCGGCGCAAAAATCAAGGCAAAGGAGAAAGATATGCTGTACAGCGAATGGTTGAACGAGTGGCTGGAATTTTACGTCAAGCCGTCGACAAAGGAGAGGACGTACACAAAATACCGCCGCGAGGCGGAGAAGCACCTCATCCCCGCGCTCGGCGGGCGCCCGCTGTCGGCGCTCACGGCGGTGCGGCTGCAGGAATTTTCCGCCGACCTCGCAGGGCGGGGGTATGCGGCGAGCACCGTAAACGGGGTACTGTTCGTTTTGCGCTCCTCCCTCAAAAAGGCGGTCGCGCTCGGGATCGCGGAGAGGCAATACGCCGACGCGATCGTCCGCCCGAAGGCGCGGGAGAAGAAGGTGCTCTGTTTCAGCAAGACGGAGCAGAAAAAGATCGAGCAGTATGTGCTCGGGCACAACCCATCCTATCTTTTCGGGATCGCCCTCTCCCTCTACACAGGGCTGCGGATCGGGGAGCTCCTCGCCCTCACATGGGAGGACATCGACTTTCGGAGGGGGACGGCGACGGTCTCGAAATCCTGTTACGACAGCTGGGAGAACGGGCGCTACAAGAAGATATTCGACACGACGAAGACGCAGTGCTCGGAGCGGGTGATCCCCC
>CANREU010000042.1 GCA_947629725.1 uncultured Clostridia bacterium | reverse complement strand
CGAGGGAGGAGGCAAGAATACGGACACACCCCGCCCCCTTTCTCGGCGCCCCCTTGAGGGGGAGCTCCGCCGTGACCTTTACGGCGGTGAGGGGGTGTTGTGCGATACCCGTGGGCACCCCCACCCCTATCGCCCGCACGCTATGAATATTATCGGAGGGCGACACGAGGAGCATAGCGACGAAGTACCCCGCCCGGCGCAAGGCATGCCTTCGGCACCTTCAAAGGGGGCAGGTCTCGCTCCCCGCACCCTACCCCTCGCCCCCCAAAGGAGGGCGAGGGCAGGTCTTACGCACGCCCTTTCTCGGCGCCCCCTCTTGGGGGAGCTGTCACGGCCGCCCTTGCCGTGACGGAGGGGGTTCGGGCTCGGCTGCAAACCCCTATCCCCCCTTCGGGGTACTTCCCCCAAAGGGGGAAGCAAGAATGTTTGGTTGGGGTACTTCCCCTCAAGGAGAAGGCAAGGGGTGTTCGGGGGTACTTCAGCACAAGGCACGCCTACGGCGCCCCAAAAGGGGGACGCAAGAGCGGGAAAACGGCGGGGCAGGTATGCCGACGCGCGTCTTCCGTGAAACTTACTCGAATTGATTTGCTATGATCTCAGCGGTGAGACGGGCGAGTTTCACGGCGGAGGCCTCCATCACCGCGCCCTCCTCCGAGGAGAGCAGAACGACCGCGCCGAGGCAGTCTCCCCCCGCGATGATGGGCACGATCACCTGTGCCGTGTAGTCCTCCCCCTCCCCGATGACGGGCAGAATATCCCCGCCGTCCGTCTTGTTCGCGAGGTAGCTCCTGCGCGAGGCGATAAGTTCGGACACCCCCTCGGAGAGGGGTTTGTCCATGAGCGCCTTCTTGCCCTGCCCGCACGCGGAGAGCACGGCGTCCGTGTCGCAGATGGCGGCAAGGTGCCCGCTCTGCTCGTTGAGGGACTTCGCCGTCCCCTCCGCAAACCGCTCCACCGAAGCGATGGGCGAGTATTTTTTGAGCATCAGCTCATCGCGGTCGGTGAAGAGTTCGAGGGGGTCCCCCTCCCGTATGCGCAGCGTGCGCCTGATCTCTTTGGGGATGACGACCCGCCCGAGCTCGTCGATCCTTCTCACGATCCCCGTTGCTTTCATATTGACCTCCATACGACCGTATTTTGCGGATTTCCTCCCCTTTTATGCGACATGGGGTACAAAAAAAGCCCCCTCCGCGGCAAGAGGGGGCGGGGGGCCGGTTATAGCCCGTATTCCTTTGCGAGCGCCCCGAAGGCGGGGAGGCTCCTCTCGATGACGGAACGGGCGACGCAATAGGAGATGCGCACGTAGCCCTCCGTCCCGAAACTGTCGGACGGGACGAGCAACAGCTCGTATTTTTTCGCCCTCTCGCAGAACGCCTTCGCGTCGGGCTCGGGGGACTTCACGAAGAGGTAGAACGCCCCCTCGGGGGGGATACAGGAAAATCCGCAGGCGGTGAGGCCCGATAGGAGCAGATCGCGGTTTTTGCGGTAGAGCTCCACGTCGCACGACTTCCCGAGGCAGGCGGAAACGGCCCGCTGGAAGAGGGAGGGCGCGCACACGAAGCCGAGGCTCCTGCCCGCGCCGCACACCGCCGCAAACACGCCGTCCGCGTCCGCGCACTGCGGGGAGACGGCGATGTAGCCGATGCGCTCCCCCGCGAGGGAGAGGGACTTGGAGAAGGAGTAGAGCACGAGGGTGTTTCCGTACACATTCATGGGATATACGGGGGGCGCGCCGTAAGAGAGCTCGCGATAGGGCTCGTCGGCAAGGAGGTAGACGGGGGCGCCGTTTTCGGCGCTCTTCCTAAGGAGGAGCCCGCCGAGCGCGCGCATCTCCTCCTCTCCGTACACCGCGCCCGTGGGGTTGTTGGGGGAGTTGACGACGACCGCCTTCGTCCTCCTCCCGATCGCCCTTTCGAGGGCGGGAAGATCGAGGTGGAAGGCGCCGTTTGTGGGGACTTCGACGGTCTTCGCCCCCGCCTGCCCGATGAACACGAGGTATTCGGGGAAGCAGGGCGTGAGGACGACGACCTCGTCGCCGGGGTTGCAGAGGGCGTTGAGGGCGACGGTGAGAGAGGCCGCCGCGCCGCACGTCATATAGACGTAAGACGCGGACATGGGTGCCCCGAATGCGGCGGATATGTAGGTTGCGACCGCCTCCCGCACGGCGGGATCGCCCGGTGCGGAGGTGTAGCCGTGGAGGACCTCGGCGGGCACTTCGCGAAGGAGGCGCCCGATCTCCTCCTGTACGCAGGCGGGCGCGGGCACCGACGGGTTGCCGAGGGAGAAATCGAACACCTTCTCCGCGCCGATCTCCGCCTTGCGGCGGTTGCCGTACTCGAAGAGCTCGCGGATGACGCTGCGCTCCTCGCCGAGTTTTTTCATGGTTTGGTTGATCATGGCTGCTCCTTTTTGTTTTTCGGATATGGGGACGGGCGCAAAAGATTTTCCGCGAAACTACAGTACCTTCTTCAAAAACGCACCGGTGTAGCTCTTCTCGTGATCTGCGACCTCTTCGGGCGAGCCCGTCGCCACGATCTCCCCGCCGCCGTCTCCCCCTTCGGGTCCGAGGTCGATAATGTGATCGGCGACCTTGATGACGTCTAAATTGTGTTCGATGACGAGCACGGTGTTCCCGCCGTCCCGCAATTTCAACAGAATGTTCACGAGCTTCTGCACGTCGTAGGAGTGCAGGCCCGTCGTGGGCTCGTCGAGGATATAAAAGGTCTTGCCCGTGGAGCGCTTCGAGAGCTCCGTCGCGAGCTTCACCCGCTGCGCCTCGCCGCCCGAGAGGGTCGTGGCGCTCTGCCCGAGCTTGATGTACCCGAGCCCCACCTCGTTTAGGGTGCTCATCTTATTGTAGATGGACGGCTGCGCCTTGAAGAACTCGCACGCCTCCTCCACCGTCATCTCGAGCACGTCCGAGATGGTCTTGCCCTTGTAGCGGACCTCGAGGGTCTCGCGGTTATACCGCTTGCCCCCGCACACCTCGCAGGGGACGTAGACGTCGGGGAGGAAGTGCATCTCGATCTTCATGATGCCGTCCCCCTCGCAATTCTCGCACCTGCCCCCCGCGACGTTGAAGGAGAACCGCCCCGCCTTGAAGCCCATCGCTTTCGCGTCCTGCGTCTGGGCGAACAGCTCGCGGATGGCGGTGAACACCCCCGTGTAGGTGGCGGGGTTGGAGCGCGGCGTGCGCCCTATGGGGGACTGGTCGATGGCGATGACCTTGTCGAAGAGCTCGAGCCCCGTGTACCCCCCGCTCTTTCCCGTGGGGAGACGGGAGCCGTTGAGCCCGTTGGAGAGGATGGGAAGGAGAATTTCGTTGACGAGGGAGCTCTTGCCCGAGCCGCTCACCCCCGTGACGACGGTGAACAGCCCCGCGGGGATCTCCGCCGTGATGCCTTTGAGATTGTTCTGGCGGCAGTCCTCCACGCGGAAATACCTGCCGTCGGGTCTTTTGCGGGTAGAGGGCACCTCTATTTTCCGCCGCCCCGCGAGGTAGTCCCCCGTGATGGAACGGGGCTCGCTTTCGAGGTCCTCCACCGTTCCGCAGGCGACGACCTCGCCGCCGTGCACCCCCGCTTTGGGGCCGATGTCGACAAGATAGTCCGCCGCCCGCATGGTCTCCTCGTCGTGCTCGACGACGATGAGGGTGTTCCCGATGTCCCGAAGCCGCTTCAAAGATTCGAGCAGGCGGGCGTTGTCCCGCTGGTGGAGCCCGATGGAGGGCTCGTCCAAAATATACAAAACCCCCGTGAGGGCGGAGCCTATCTGCGTGGCGAGGCGGATGCGCTGGCTCTCGCCGCCCGAGAGGGTGGCGGCGCTCCGCGAGAGGGTGAGATAGTCGAGCCCGACGCCGACGAGGAAGTCGATGCGGCTCTTGATCTCCTTTAAGACGACGGCCGCGATCGCCCGCTGCGTGGGGGTGAGTTCGAGCCCGCCGAGAAATTCCCCGAGACGGGCGACGGAGAGATCGCACGCCTCCGCGATGTTCTTCCCCCCCACCGTGACGGCGAGCGCCTCCTTTTTGAGACGTTTCCCGTGGCAGCAGGGGCAGTCGGAAGTGCGCATATACCGCTCGATGTCCCACTTCACGGAAACCGAGCTCGTCTGGTTATACCGCCGCTGCAAGTTGTTGACGAACCCCTCCCACGCGCTCTTGTATTCGCTGCGGAAGGACTTCGTGCTGTATTGCATGTCGATCTTCTCCCCGCCGTTGCCGTACATGAGAAGGTCGAACACACCCTCGGGGAGGTCCTTCACGGGCACGTCGAGGGAGAATTTGTAGTGCTTTGCGAGCGCCTCGAGGTACATCTGCGTGACGGCGGAGCTGTCTAAATTCCACCCGCTGATGCGGATCGCCCCCTCGCGGAGGGTCTTGGTGCGGTCGGGGCAGATGAGGTCGGCGTCCACCGCCTGCTTGAAGCCGAGCCCCGAGCACTCGGGGCACGCCCCCCACACCGTGTTGAAGGAGAAGAGCCGCGGCTCGATCTCCTCGATGGAGATGCCGCAGTCGGGGCAGGAGTAGCGGGAGGAATAGAGGGTCTCCTCCCCTCCGCAGTCCACGGAGACGAGCCCGTCCGCGAGCTTCAAGGCGGTCTCGAGGGACTCGGTGAGCCGCTTCAACACCCCCTCCTTTACGACGAGGCGGTCGATGACGACGGAGATGTTGTGCTTGACGTTCTTGTCGAGCTTGATCTCCTCCTGAAGGTCGTAGACGATCCCGTCCACCTTCACGCGGGCGTAGCCGCTCTTGCGGTAGCCCGTAAATTCCTTCTTATACTCCCCCTTCTTGCCCCGCACGACGGGGGCCTCGATGAGGAGCTTGCTCCCCTCGGGGAGGAGCATGACACGGTCGGCGATCTCATCCACCGTCTGCCGCCGTATCTCCCTGCCGCACTTGGGGCAATGGGGCACGCCCGCGCGCGCATAGAGGAGACGGAGGTAGTCGTAGATCTCCGTCACCGTCCCCACCGTGGAGCGGGGATTGTGGCTCGTCGTCTTCTGGTCGTTGGAGATGGCGGGCGAGAGCCCCTCGATGTACTCCACGTCGGGCTTTTCCATCATGCCGAGGAACTGCCGCGCGTAGGAGGAGAGGCTCTCCATATACCGCCGCTGCCCCTCCGCAAAGATGGTGTCGAAGGCGAGGGTGCTCTTCCCCGACCCCGAGAGCCCCGTAAACACGGTGAGGCTCCGGCGGGGGATGTGCACGTCGCTGTTCTTTAAGTTGTTTTCCTTTGCGCCCTTTACGAAGATCTCTTCTTTCATGCCTTTCCTTCTTCCGCGATTTCCATCGAGATACGGCGCAAGATCGCCGCGATCTGCGCCCAATTCGCACCCCTGTACCGCATTTCGCTCCCCTCGGGGAGGCGGACGCCGTGCCCCGCGAAGAGGACGGCGCGAACCCCCTTCTCCTGTGCGGCAAGACAGGTTCGGGGGCTGTCGTCCACGAGCGCCGCTATGCCGTGCGTGAGACAGTATTCCCCCTTATCCTTGACTTCGGCGACGAGCCCGTCATACGGGATGCGCCGCTTTTCGAGCCAATCGCGGGAGATCTTTTCGGGGTTTGCGAACCAGTCCCTGTCGCGCGCGGTGAGGATGACGATCTCGTGCCCCTCCCTGCGGAGCTCCCCGAGGGTCTCCTTCGCGCCCTTGCGCGCCGCCGCGTCCGTGAAGATGACGTCCCCGCCCGCACGGATAAATTCGAGGACGGCGGGGAGTTCCCAGTCGAAGACCTCCGCGAGCGCGTGCGCCTCGGGATCGGCGAGCTTGTAGGGAAGCCCCATCCGCGCGATATACCCGCTCGGACGGGTGACGCGGTCCACGACGGACAGGGTATCATCCAAATCTACGGCTATTTTCATAAACACCTCTATGGTTTCGCATATGATTTTTTGCTCTTCATACCCTCCACCCCGCGTCGGGAGGTAGGGTGAGGACCCGCGTTTTGCAAAAGGACGAGATCCCTCACTTCGTTCGGGATGACGGATACGGGCGGTTGTACGCCTCGATCGCCGCGTCATCCTGTCCTGCCCGCGTTACGCTCGGCATATCCCGCGTTGGGCACCGCGTCATCCTGTCCTGCCCGCGTTACGCTCGGCATACCCGCGTTGGGTCACCGTGTCATCCTGAGCCGGCCGAGCAAGAATAGAACCTCACGGCCCATCGTGCGAAGGATCCCGAAGTACGAAGTCCGTGTTTTCATCCTCGGGATTCTTCACCCCCACGGAGGATCCCGGATAACGAAGAAGCACACGGGGGTTCAGAATGACGCGTGAAGCAGGTGGCAGCCCCGAAATAGCGCGGGGGGTCAGAATGACGCGTGAAACAAGCGAGCGCGGAAAACCCCTACTTCCGCAGGCGCTTTTTGAGTTCGGCGATCGCCTCGCGGATCTCGATCGCACGCTCGAAGTCGAGGGCGTTCGAGGCAACTTTCATGAGAGCCTTGAGTTTTTCGATCTCCCCGGGAATATCCTTCGTCTTCACGTCTGCCGTCTTCTTTGCCTTGCCCGTGATGGCGAGGGTGGACTTCACGTCCTTCACGATGGTGCGCGGTATGATGCCGTGCGCCTCGTTATATGCCTGCTGTTTTGCGCGGCGTCTGTTCGTCTCGCCGATGGCGCGCTCCATCGAGCCCGTCATCTCGTCCGCATACATCACGACCCGCCCCTCCGCGTTCCGCGCGGCGCGCCCTATCGTCTGCACGAGCGAAGTTTCGCTCCGCAAAAACCCCTCCTTGTCCGCATCTAAAATGGCGACGAGCTTCACCTCGGGGAGGTCTAACCCCTCCCTCAAAAGGTTGATCCCGCAGAGGACGTCGAACTCCCCCGAGCGCAGTCCGTTCACGATGTCCACCCGCTCGAGGGTATCGATGTCCGAGTGCATGTAGCGCACCTTCACGCCGCTCTCCTTCATGTAGTCGGTGAGGGACTCCGCCATGCGCTTGGTGAGGGTGGTGACGAGCACCCGTCCCCCGCTCCCGACGACCTTTTTCACCTCGCCGAGGAGGTCGTCGATCTGCCCCCGCGTGGGGCGCACCTCCACGGGCGGATCCAAAAGCCCTGTGGGTCGGATGAGCTGTTCGGCGACGTTGCCCGCCGCCTGCTCGAGCTCGTAGGGGGCGGGGGTCGCCGAAACGCAGATGAGCTGGGGCACCCGCTCGTCGAACTCCTCGAAGGTGAGAGGGCGGTTGTCGAACGCCGACTTCATGCGGAAGCCGTAGTCCACGAGGTTGATCTTTCTCGCCCTGTCGCCGTTGTACATGGCGCGGATCTGGGGGATGGTCATGTGGCTCTCGTCGATAAAGACGAGGAAATCGGGGGGGAAATAGTCGAGGAGGGTGAAGGAGGGCTGCCCGGGGGAACGCCCGTCGAAGTAGCGGGAATAGTTCTCCACGCCCGAGCAATACCCGATCTCCCGCATCATCTCGAGGTCGTGCTCCGTCCGCTGGCGGAGGCGCTGCGCCTCGAGGAGCTTGCCCTCGTCCTCAAACGCCTTCACCTCCCCCTCGAGGTCCTCGGCGATCATCGCGAGCGCCGCCTCGAGCTTCTCGCTCCCCACCGCGTAGTGGGAGGCGGGAAAGATGACGGCGTGCTTGAGTTCCGAGACGAGCTTGCCCGTTACGACGTCCTCCTCGCAGATACGGTCGATCTCGTCGCCGAAAAACTCGACCCGTATCGCAACTTCGGAGTTGGAGGCGGGGAAAACTTCCACCACGTCCCCCCGCACGCGGAAGGTGGAACGCTTGAAATCCATGTCGTTGCGGGAGTATTGGATGTCCACGAGGCGGGCGAGGAGCTCGTTGCGCTCCATTCTGTCCCCGGGGCGGAGGGAGACGCCGAGGCGGAAGAACTCCTCGGGCGCACCCAAACCGTAGATACAGGAGACGGAGGCGACCACGATGACGTCGTCCCGCTCGCCTAAAGAACAGGTCGCGGCGTTGCGGAGCTTGTCGATCTCGTCGTTCATCGACATGTCCTTCTCTATGTAGGTGTCGGTGGACGGGATGTAGCTCTCGGGCTGGTAGTAGTCGTAGTAGGAGACGAAATATTCGACGCGGTTCTCGGGGAAGAACTCGCGGAATTCGTTGCAGAGCTGGGCTGCGAGCGTTTTGTTGTGCGCGATGACGAGGGCGGGCCGCCCGACGTTTTGGATGACGTTCGCCATCGTAAACGTCTTGCCGCTGCCCGTCACCCCCAAAAGGACCTGCGTGCGGACGCCGTCCAGCACCCCCTGCGTGAGCTGCGCGATCGCCTCGGGCTGGTCCCCCGTCGGCGCAAAGGGCGCATGAAGTTTGAACTCGTGATGTTCCATCGTAAATAAAAACAAACGTTCGTATGATATTCTATCACGAACGGGCGGAAAGGTCAAGGATATTTCCGCGCTTACGCGAAAAGTTTTTTGAGGACGACGCCGAGGAGGGCGGAGAGGACGGCGAGGGCGACGGTGGCGGCGATCCGCATGACGAGGGCGCGCCTTCTCCGTGCGCTCTCGCGGCGGAAGGAGGAGCCCTTCGCGCTCATGTGGACGACATAGGTCTTCTCCCCCTTGCGCTCGGAGGAGACGAGGGTGAAGTAGCCGTCGAGCTCGAGGGCGGAAAGGCACCGCTCGAGCGCGCTCTCATCGGAAAATTTGGGGGGAAGGAGGGCGCGCACTTCATCGGGGGTGGCGAGGAAGCGGTCTCTGCCGCCCGAGAGGGTGTAGACGGCGTTCATCACCTCTTCCTCGCGGCGGGAAAGGGTCTCGTTCAGCATCAGAAGAGAAAGACGGCGACTGCCAGCGCCGTTCCCAAAAAGCCGCCCGCAGCGCCGCCGAGCGCCGAAAACAGCGCCGTAAACAGCCGCGCCTTTCTCCCCTCCCGCCTCTCCTCCGCCGCCCGTTCGAGGGCGAGCCTCCCCTCGGGCAGCGGGCGGACGCAGTAGGTCCCCTCCGCGGCGTATTCCACCTCGACGAGCTTGCGCTCGGCGAGAGAAAAGAGCAGTTTTTCCGCACCCTCCTTGTCTATTTTTGCCTTCGGCGGGAAGAGGGCGAGGAGCTCCTCCTCGTCGAGAAGGGTGAATCCCCCCTCCCCGAACTCCTCCAGCCGCCGCAAGAGCACGCATGCCAAACCTTCTGCCATACCGTCAGTATTCCCGCGCGGGGCGGGAACCATTCACGGAAGAAGGGGGACGAGAGGGTTGGAGTAGTGGAAAAATGCGATGATGGGCGAACGGCACACCGCCGCAAGGAAACGCTCGATGTAGGGCACGGCGGGGGCGAGCGCCTCCTGCGAGGAGGCGGCGCCGAGGAGGGCGTTTAGCCCGACCCCGATCCCCATGAACAGGGCGACGAGGACAAAGAAGACGATCGCCGCCTGCAAGGTCCCCGAGAGGATGTTGACGGTGCGGGAGCGGTTGACCTTCGCGAACACCTTGCTCACGAGCACCGTAACGATGATGATGAGGACAAAGAAGACGAGAAAGACGAGGAAGGAGGCGGCGCACACCCCCGCCACCTGCGCGAAGAAGGGAGGCACGCCCGAGGCAAGCCCCGCGATCTTTCCCGCAAACGACGAGAGGAAGGGCACGTTGAGGACGAGGAGGAGAGACCCGAACACGGCGAGAAAACTCGCGAACAGGGTGAGACCCGCCCAGAGGTATCTGCCGAAGCCGAGCTTAAAGCCCCCTTTGAGGCCGAGGACGAGAAGGAACACGAGGGCGACGTCGAGGGCGTATTTGCCGATAGCTTTGTAGACGGGCGAGGAGAGCCCCTCCTGCAAGAGGGCGGGCGGCGCCTCCGTGAACGCCTCCGTAAACACGAGCGCAATGCCGCAAAGCACGAGGAGAAAGAGGACCCCCTCCCCCACCGCGAGCAGTCCGCCGCCGAGAACATTCGCCGTTTTCGTGACCCATGTCCGCTTTTTCGTGCTGCGGCGGAAGGCGCTCCGCACCGTGCCGCTCACGGCGAGCACCCCCGCGGACCCCGCAAGAAGGGCCCCCACGACGGCGAGAAACCCCACGAGCGGCGAGGGGTAGGGGATGAGGGTGAACGGGAGGGCGATCCCGAAGGCGGCGAGGGTCTCGATCCCCCACCAGCTCATGCGGGAAAAGCGCCGCAGTGCGCCGTAGAAAAAGCAGACGGCGGCGACCGCCGCGACGGCGATGATCACCCATGTTTTGAGTTCAATGGCGAGAAGGTCCACCCCGCTCCTCCTTTATTTGTTGAAATTGTCCTTCAAGGATACGATCTCCGAGAGCACGAGCTTCTCCCCCTCGCGGAAGGCGCGGTAGTAGCCCGTGCGCATGAGTTGGTAGCTCCCCCCGTTTTCGGCGAGGTAGGGCTCCGCCTTCGCGGAGAAGATGTGCTCGCTGTTAGGGTTCATGCGCTCCGAAAAGTCCTGCCCCGCATAGTCGGCGTCGCGGAGGAGGTGTTCGTATTGGCGGAGTTCGGCGTCGGCGCACGTCTCCGCGTTCACCCAGTGCAAAACCCCCTTCGCCTTCACGCCGCTCGTGTCGTTCCCCGAACGGCTCTCGGGAAGATAGGTGCACTTCACTTCGACGACGTTCCCCGCTTCATCGGTGACCGCTTCATCCGCGCGCACGATGTACGCCCCCTTGAGACGGGCGTAGCCGCCAAGCTTCAAGCGGTGATACTTGGGGGGCGGGTCGAGGGAGAAATCGGCGCGCTCGATGTAGAGGTTCTTGCCGAAGGTCACCTTGCGGGTGCCCGCGGCGGGGTCGAGCTGGTTGATCTCGAAATCGATCTCCTCCTTCCCCTCATAGTTGACGACGGTGAGTTTGATGGGGTCGACGACCGCCATCGCGCGCGGGGCGTGGGTGTTGAGA
>CANREU010000041.1 GCA_947629725.1 uncultured Clostridia bacterium | reverse complement strand
TCTCCGAACGCCCCTTCCGCACCCCGCACCACACGGCGACCACCGTCTCCATGTGCGGCGGCGGCAACCGCACCGTCCACCCGGGGGAAATTTCCCTTGCCCACGGCGGCGTTCTCTTTTTAGACGAGCTCCCCGAGTATAAGCGCTCCACCCTCGAGGCCCTCCGCCAGCCTTTGGAGGACGGCACCATCACCGTCTCCCGTGCGGGGGGAACGGTCACCTATCCCGCCCGCTTCATGCTCTGCGCGAGCATGAACCCCTGCCCCTGCGGCAACTACGGCTCCGCCAAGCGCTCGTGCACCTGCACCCCTTCGGAGATCAGAAACTACCGCAGGAAGGTCTCGGGTCCCTTGCTCGACCGTATCGATCTTCAGGTCGAGGTGGACGACGTGAGTTACGACGACCTCTCCTCGGACGAGAAGCGGGAGGATTCCGCCACCGTGCGCGAGCGGGTGAACGTGGCGCGCGCCATCCAGCGCAACCGTTTCCGCGGGTACGGGCTCAACGTCAACGCGGAGATGGGGGAGAGGGAGCTTGCGGAGTTCTGCGCCCTCACGGCGGAGAGCGACAAAATTTTGCGCAACGCCTTCGAGCGGTTCAACCTCTCGGCGCGGGCGCGGGGGAGGATCATGAAGGTCGCCCGCACCATCGCCGATCTCGACGCGAGCGAGGAGGTCCTCCCGAAACATGTGTTCGAGGCGGTCTCCTACCGCATCTTCGATAAACTTGGGTAAAAGCCTATGGAATACGGAAGGGAAGAGAAGGGGCTCCTGTGGCTGTGTGCCTGCACCGAGTTCGACTACCGCAAGCGCGCGTCCCTCTTGAGGGAAGCGGGCGATCCCGCCGCGCTGCTCTCCCTCCCGTTTGAAGGAGCTCCCCCGCCCGAAGAGCGGGAAAGACAGCTCCATCGCTTCACGGAGGAGAACAAAAAGAAGGGGCGGACCGCCGTCACCTGCCTCTCCTCCCTCTATCCCGAGGCGCTCCGCGCCATTCCCGAGCAGCCTCTCGTCCTCTTCGCGGAGGGGAACGTCTCCCTCCTGAAGAAGCGGATGTTCTGCATCGTGGGCTCCCGCGTCACCCCGCCGTGGGCGGAGAAGTGCGCGCAGGAGACAGCCTCCCTTCTCGCGGAGAAATTCTGCATTGTCACGGGGCTCGCGGAGGGGGGAGACAGTGCCGCGATCGCGGGCGCTCTTCCCTCGGGGAATCTCCTCTCGGTGCTCCCCTGCGGGCTCGACGAGTGCTATCCCGCCTCCCACGCCTCCTTAAAGGCGCGGGTCGCGAAGGAGGGGCTCCTCCTCTCGGAGTGCGCGCCCAAAGAGAAGGGGCGGAAGTATTCTTTTTACGCGCGCAACCGCATTCTCGCGGGGCTTTCGGAGGGGACGCTCGTCGTCTCGGCGGGCGAAAAGAGCGGCGCGCTCATCACCGCGAACTACGCGCTCGACTGCGGGAGGGACGTGTTCGCCTTTCCCTACAATCTCGGCTCGGCGCAGGGAGAGGGGTGCAATTCCCTCATCCAGAAGGGCGCCTATCTCGTGCGCGGCGCGGAGGACATCCTCTCGTGGTACGGCATGGAGACGGTGCAAAAGAGGGAGACCGCCCTCACGGAAGAGGAGGAAAAGCTCCTCGCCGTTCTCCGCAGGGAGGGGGAGCTGCACGCCGCCGTCCTCGCGGAAAAGGCGGGGATGAAGATCTTCGAGGCGTCCTCCGCCCTCGCCTCCCTCGAGATGAAAGGGCTCGCCGTGAAGGCGGGCGGAAACAGATATTCGGCGGTGTGACCGCCACATAAAAATGATCAAAACCGCACAAGCGGACGACAGGAGCAACAGGCAATATGGATCTTATCATTGTAGAATCACCCTCAAAAGCAAAGACGATCTCCCGCTATCTCAAGGGCAAATACCGCGTCGACGCGTCGGGCGGGCACATCCGCGACCTGCCCGCGAAGAAGCTCGGCGTGGCGGTGGACAAGGGGTACGAGCCCCGCTACGTCACCTCCCCCGGGAAAGAGGAGACGGTGCGCCGCCTCACGGAGGAGGCGAAGCGCGCGGGCAAAGTGTATCTCGCGACCGACCCCGACCGCGAGGGCGAGGCGATCTCGTGGCACTTGCAGACGGTGCTCGGGCTTCCCGCCGACGGGAAGAACCGCATCGAATTCAACGAGATCTCCCCGAAGGCGGTGGAGCGGGCGCTCGCCCATCCCCGCACCATCAACTACAACCTCGTGGACGCCCAGCAAGCGCGGCGGGTGTTAGACCGTCTCGTGGGCTACAAACTCTCCCCCCTCCTCAACAACAAGATCCGCAACGGGCTCTCGGCGGGGCGGGTGCAGTCGGTCGCTCTCCGTCTTGTCGTCGACCGCGAGCGGGAGATCGCGGCATTCAAGCCCGAAGAATATTGGACGATCGTCGCGGAATTGCAGGACGGGGTCAAAAAATACCGTCCTTTCCGCGCCGTCCTCGAAAAGAAGAACGGCAAAAAGTGCAAGATCGGGAGCCGTGCGGAGGCGGAGGCGGCGCTCGCCGCCCTCACCTCGGGGAAGTACGTCGTGGCGAGCGTGAAGAAGACGATCGTAAAGACCCACGCCCCCGCGCCGTTCACGACTTCCACCCTCCAGCAGGAGGCCTCCAACAAGCTCGGGCTCTCCGCCCCCGAGACCATGCTCATGGCGCAGCACCTCTATGAGGGCATCGACGTGGAAAGCGAGGGGCATGTCGCCTTCGTCACCTACATCCGTACCGACTCGACGCGCGTCTCCGAGGACGCGCAGGCGGCGGCGCGGGAGAAGATCGCGGAAAAATACGGGAAGGAGTACGTTCCCGCCCGTCCCAACATCTATGCTTCCAAGAAGGGCGCGCAGGACGCGCACGAGGCGATCCGCCCCATCGATCTCGCCCTCACCCCCGAGGCCGCCAAGAAGATGCTCGACAGGAAGCACTACAACGTGTATAAACTCATCTACGACCGCTTCGTGGCGTCGCAGATGGCGGAGGCGGAATACGACTCCATGCAGATCGAGATCGAGAACAGCGGCTACGGCCTGCGCGCAAGCGGGAAGGCCATGCGCTTTGCGGGCTTCACCCTCGCCTATTCGGAGACGAAGAAGGAGGACGAGGAGGAGAGCAAGGAGCTCCTTCCGCCCCTCTCGGAGGGGGACGAACTTACGGAGCTCTCCTTAAAGCACGAGCAGAAGTTCACCAAGCCCCCCGTCCGCTACACCGACGCCTCCCTCGTGAAGGCGATGGAGGACAAGGGGATCGGGCGGCCGTCTACCTATGCCTCCATCATCTCGGTGCTCGGCAAGCGCAAATACGTCGAGAAGGACGGCAAATACATGAAGCCGACCGAGATCGCCTACCGTATCACCGATATGCTCGTGCAGTACTTTACGGACGTGATGGACGTCGGCTTTACGGCGGACATGGAGGAGAAGCTCGACGAGATCGAGGAGGGCGGAAAGGACTGGCGCTCCATCATCGCGGACTTCTATCCTCCCTTCGAGGAAAAGCTCCGTTTCGCCTCCACGGACGGCGACGAGGTAACGGACATCCGTTGTCCCAAGTGCGGCTATCCGATGGTGAGAAAGGAGGGGAAATACGGAAAATACCTCGCCTGCTCCAACTATCCCGCCTGCTCCAATATCGTGAGCGAGGGGACGGCGGAGGTCACCGATACCCTCTGCCCCAAGTGCGGGAAGCCGATGGTCGTAAAGTCGGGGAGGTTCGGCAAATTCCTCTCCTGCCCCGATTATCCCGTTTGCCACACCACGCTGCCCTACGGGGAGAAGAGGGAGGCGGTGAAAGAGGGGACCTGCCCCGTCTGCGGAAAGCCCACCCTTCGCCTCCGTTCCCGCAACGGCAAGACGTTCTACGGCTGCAGCGGCTACCCCGCCTGCGATTTCAAGAGCTGGGACGTCCCCACGGGGGAGAAATGCCCCAAGTGCGGCGGCGCCCTCGTGAAGACTTCAAAGGGCGGCGTGCGCTGCTCCGACCGCGATTGCAACTACAGGATCGCCCCGCCCCCTTCCGATGATTAAAGTCGTCGGCGCGGGGCTCGCGGGCTGTGAGGCGGCGTATTTTCTCGCCTCCCACGGGATAGCGGTCGAGCTCGTCGAGATGAAACCCAAGAAGTTCACCCCCGCCCATTCGAGCGGGGACTTCTGCGAGCTCGTCTGCTCCAATTCTCTGAAGGGGGACGATCCCTACGGCAACGCCTGCGGTCTCCTCAAGGAGGAGATGAGAAGGCTCGGCTCGGTCACGATGGCGGCGGCGGACCTCACCCGCGTGCCCGCGGGGGGCGCCCTCGCCGTCGACAGGGAGAAATTTTCCGCCTGCGTCACCGAAAAAGTGCGGGGCATGGCGAATATCACGGTCGTCTCGCGGGAGCAGACGGAGCTCCCCGAAAGGGGGATCGTCGCAACGGGCCCCCTCACTTCGGACGCGCTCTCCCGTGCGATCGCGGAGCGGTTCGGCGGCGCTCTTCATTTTTACGACGCCTCCGCGCCCATCGTCTCCGCCGAGAGCATCGACCTCTCCGAAACGTTCACGCAGGACCGCTACGGGCGGGGGACGGGGGACTACCTCAACTGCCCGCTCACGAAGGAGGAATACACGGCGTTCGTGCACGGGCTCGTCTCCGCGGAGCGGGCGGATCTTCACGAATTCGAGAAGGGGGAGATCTTCGAGGGGTGCATGCCCGTCGAGGTGATGGCGTCGCGGGGGGAGGATACCCTCCGCTTTGGCACCTTCAAACCCGTGGGCCTTCGCGACGGGGAGGGCAACCGCCCCTACGCCGTTCTGCAGCTCCGCAGGGAGAACGCGGAGGGGACGAGCTACGGGCTCGTCGGCTGCCAGACCAATTTGAAATTCGGGGAGCAGAGGCGGGTGTTCTCCATGATCCCCGCCTTAAAAAACGCCGAATTTTTGCGTTACGGCGTGATGCACCGCAACACGTTTTTGCAATCTCCCGAGATTTTGAATGCCGATTTTTCCGTAAAATCCGACCCCATGTTGCATTTTGCAGGTCAGATGACGGGGGTGGAGGGGTATGTCGAGAGCGCCGCGAGCGGGCTTCTCGCGGGCATCCACCTTTGGAGGAAATTGAACGGAAAGGAGCCCGTGATCCCGTCTTCTTCCACCGTCCTCGGCGCACTCTCCCGCTACATCGCGGCGGAAAGCAGGGACTTCCAGCCCATGAACGCCAACTACGGGATCCTCGCGGAGGGCTCTGTCAAAACGCGCGATAAAAAGGAGAGGCGGCGGCTCCTCGCCGAGCGGTCGCTGGAAGAGATCGAAAGATACAGGCAGGCGCTTTCGCTTTAAGGAGGGAGGATATGGACGCGAGCGAACTCTATGAAAAAGGGAACGACCTATACGACGAAGAGCGGTATGAAGAGGCCGTCTCCTGTTACCGTCAGGCGGCGGAAGCGGGGTATGCCGACGCCCAAAACGATCTCGGCTATTGCTATGAAAACGGGGAGGGCGTCCCGCAGTCCGACGCAATGGCGGCCTACTGGTATGCGCTGGCGGCCGAACAGGGCCACTGCGAGGCGGAAAACAACCTCGGCGAATGCTATTACTACGGGAATGGCGTGCCGCAATCCGATGAGGAGGCGGCCTATTGGTACGGGCAGGCGGCGGAGCAGGGACATGCGGACGCGCAAAACAGTCTCGGCTATTGCTATGAGCACGGGGAAGGCGTTCCACAGTCCTATGAGAAAGCGGTAGAATGGTACACGAAGGCCGCAAAGCAGGGGAACGAGTGGGGGCAAAACAACCTCGGCTGTTGTTATGAACACGGGGAAGGCGTTCCCCGGTCCTATGAAAAAGCGGTGGAGCTGTACACAAAGTCGGCGGAGCAAGAGAATGCCGACGCGCAAAACAATCTCGGCAGGTGCTATTACAACGGGTTGGGCGTTCCGCAGGATTACGGAAAGGCGGTTGAGTGGTACACGAAGGCCGCAGAGCAGGGGGACGACAACGCGCAAAACAATCTCGGCGACTGCTATTACTACGGGAACGGCGTCCCGCAGGATTACGGAAAGGCGGTAGAATGGTATACGAAAGCCGCAGAGCAGGAGAATGCCGACGCGCAATACAATCTCGCCATTTGTTATGAGCACGGGCGGGGCGTTCCGCAAGATCTCGGGATGGCCGCAGAGTGGTATAAAAAAGCCGCAGGACAGGGGAATGCCGACGCGCAAAACAATCTCGGCCGGTGCTACTATAACGGCCGCGGCGTTCCGCAGGATTTCGGGAAGGCGGTGGAGTGGTACACAAAGGCCGTCGAAGAGGAGAACAAGTGGGCGCAGAACAACCTCGGCGAATGCTATTACTACGGGAACGGCGTTCCTCAATCCTATGAGAAAGCGGCAGAATGGTACATGAAGGCCGCGCTGCAGGGGAATGCCAATGCGCAAGACAGTCTCGGTTATTGTTATGAGAACGGTCAAGGCGTTCCGCAGTCCTATGAGAAAGCGGTAGAATGGTATACGAAGGCCGCAGCGCAAGGGAATGCCAACGCGCAAAACAATCTCGGCAACCGCTATTACAACGGGCAAGGCGTTCCGAAAGATCACGGGAAAGCCATAGAGTGGTACACGAAAGCGGCACGGCAGGGGAACGCCGACGCGCAGAACAGTCTCGGTGATTGCTATTACTATGGGTATGGCGTCCCGCAGTCCTATCAAAAAGCGCTGGAGTGGTATGAAAAAGCCGCCGCGCAGGAGCATCCCGAGGCGCAATTCAACCTCGGCTATTGCCATGAATACGGCAAGGGCGTGAACGCCGATCCCGGAAAAGCGTTCGAGTGGTACATGAAGTCGGCACAGCAGGGGTATGCCCACGCGCAATACAACCTCGGGTGTTGCCATGAATACGGGAAGGGCACGGCCCCGTGCTTTTCGGAGGCGATTGCGTGGTACACGAAGGCCGCGAAGCAGGGGTATGCCGAAGCGCAAAACGCCCTCGGAGAGTGCTATTACTACGGAAAGGGCACGAATTTGAGCTTTGAGCAGATGATGGGGCAGTCTTTTCACGAGAAGGGCGGCGTTTCGCAAGATTATGGAAAGGCCGCAGAATGGTACGCGAAAGCGGCAAAGAGCGGGCTCGCCTCCGCGCAATACAACCTCGGCTATTGCTATGAACACGGTCGGGGGGTGCAGCAGTCCCGCGAGCAGGCGGCGTATTGGTACAAGAAGTCGGCGGCACAGGGATACGCACACGCAAAAGAGGCACTGGAAAAGGGCGGCTTTTGACGCCGTTCGCACGAAGAACGTAACATGCGCCCGCGCGGTCGGGCGGAGAGATACAAACAGAGGAAACGAGCATGAAACTTTCATCTTTGATCTGCCCGAGCTGCGGCGGCGATAAACTCGAAGCGCGCGAAAATGGCGCCTTCTGCCCCCACTGCGGCGGGGTGTTCGCCGCCGGATTTCTCGACGAACAGGAGGCGCTTCTGAAGGCGCTCGGCGCGGCGAAGGAGGAGGGGCTCGCCCATGCCCGCCGCATGCTCTACGACGCTGTCCGCGCGGAGAATGTCAGCAGCGAGCGGGTGACCGCGGCGGCGCGGGAAGTGAAAAAATACGCCCCCGACGACTTTTTGGCGAACTTCTACGAGGCGGCATGCGACAGCGACGTGCGCACCGTCAACCGCTTTCTCGACGGCGTGGACGCCGAAAAACAGGGCAGATCCTTCCTCACGGACGTCTGCAAATTCATGCTCGCCTCCCTCGAAAAGCGCAACCTCGTCTCCTTCAAGGCGTTTTTGGAGCGCGCGCACCTTGCGGGCGTCTTCGATGGCGGGGAATATACGGCCTACTTCACCCGCACCGAGAAGGAGGCGGAAAAGCTCGACAGCGGCGTGTATGACGCCGACCTCCCGCGAGACGTCTTCCTCGCCTATTCGAGCAAGGATATGGCGGAAGTCAACGCCCTTGCGGACTATTTGGAGGAGGAGGGATTCAGCTGCTTCGTGGCGCTGCGCAACCTCCGCCACGGCAAGGGGGCGGCGGAAAACTATCAGCGGCTGCTTGAGACCGCCATGCGCAACTGCAAGAGCGTGGTGTTCGTCTCCACCGAAAATTCGCGCGATTTGGATTGCGACGCCCTCGACAAGGAAATTCCCTATTTCCGCGAACACCGTGCGGACATCTACCGCGTGGAATACCGCCCCGAGAGCGACAGCGGCAAGACGACGCGCGGCGCGAAGATCTTGTTGGAGGCATTTTTCGAGGATCTTGAATACGCCCGCACTCCCGAGGACGTATTGGATCGGCTCATAAACCATAAGTACGGCTTGGATAAATCCGCACCGCAAGTAGAAGCGCAGCCCGCCCCGCAACCGAAACCCGCACCTGCGCCCACGCCGCAAAAAGAAGTGCAGCCCGTGCCGCAAGCAGAAGTGCAACCTGTCCCGTACAAGACAGTGCGAAAAAAGAAACGATTCTCTCTCGCCGCTGGATGGTTTTGTTTCATAGGGGAAATCGCCGACATGGTAGGACGTCATAGCGCGGCAGCCAACTTTTACCGCAAAGCCGCGAAACGGGGGGATGTGGAGGCGCAATGTAATCTCGGGGTCTGCTATGGAAATGGTTATGGCGTTCCTCAGTCCTATGAGAAAGCGGTAGAATGGTACACGGAAGCTGCAGAGCAGGGATACAAGTGGGCACAAAATTATCTCGGCGATTGCTATTACTACGGGTATGGCGTTTCACAGTCCTATGAGAAAGCGGTAGAGTGGTACACGAAGGCGGCGAAAAAAAGATTAGGAGAGGCGCAATGCGATCTTGGCTATTGCTATGAAAATGGTTATGGCGTTCCGCAGTCCTATGAGAAGGCAGTCTATTGGTATACGAAAGCGGCAAAAAAAAGATTAAGAGAGGCGCAAAATAATCTCGGGGTCTGCTATGAAAATGGTTATGGCGTTCCTCAGTCCTATGAGAAAGCGGTAGAGTGGTACACGAAGGCGGCAAAAAAAGGGAATGTGTGGGCGCAATACAATCTCGGTGAGTGTTATGAAAAAGGTCAAGGCGTGCCGCAGTCTCATAAAAAAGCGGTCTATTGGTACATAAGAGCGGCGGAGCAGGATGATGCCGATGCGCAATACAATCTCGGTGAGTGTTATGAAAACGGTCGAGGTGTGACGCAAGATATAGCAAAAGCGATCGAATGGTATAAGAAAGCGGCTGCGCAGGGGAATGACAGCGCCAAGCGGGCGCTCGGCCGTCTCAAAAAATAGACGTTTCAACGGGCGCGTTTTCGGGTACATAAAAGTAGAATGTCTTGCCCGCTCGGGCAAAGGAGTTACACATGGAATTTCGGGGTACGACGATTTGCGCCGTCAAAAGGGGCGGCGTTACGGCGATCGCAGGGGACGGGCAGGTCACGATGGGCGAGAGCGTCGTCTTCAAAAACACGGCGATCAAGGTGCGGAGAATTTACGGCGGCAAGGTCATTTTGGGCTTTGCGGGGTCGGTCACGGACGCCTTCTCCCTCTCGGAGCGCTTCGAGGGCATGCTCAATAAATTTGCAGGCAACCTCATGCGCTCGGCGGTGGAGCTTGCCGACCTCTGGCGGTCGGATAAGATCGGCAGAAAGTTGGACGCGATGATGATCACGGCGGACAAGGACACCCTTCTCATCCTCTCGGGGACGGGGGAGGTGATCGAGCCCGACGAGGGCATTTGTGCGATCGGGAGCGGGGGCAACTACGCCCTCGCGGCGGCGCGCGCCCTTGCGCAGAACACCGACTTTTCGGCGGAGGAGATCGCGAAAAAATCCCTCAAGATCGCCTCGGAAATTTGCGTGTATACCAACGACCATATCATCTGCGAGACGGTGTAGAAAGCCTTACCCGTCCTCGGACGGGTATCGAATTGAAAGCCTTACCCTTCCGTTGGAAGGGGAAGGTGGCACGGCTTGCCGTGACGAATGGGGATGGGGTTCGACGATCAACAATCCCCACCACCCCCGCAAGCGGGGGAGCCTCCCCTTTGGGGAAGGGTAGGCCTTGTACTCGGCGAAAGCCTTACCCTTCCGTTGGAAGGGGAAGGTGGCGCGGCGTGAGCCGTGACGGATGGGGATGGGGTGTGTAGATAGTCAATCCCCACCACCGCCTATGGCGGAGCCTCCCCTTTGGGAAAGGGTAGGCCTTGGGGTTGGCGAAGGCCTTACCCTTCCGTTGGAAGGGGAAGGTGGCACGGCTTGCCGTGACGGATGGGGATGGCGATATGACGACCAAATTTCACAATTCCGATTTGAGCGGTCGTGCTACACAACTCCGCAATGGTGCAACGAAGGAAGAAAATAAACTTTGGTATGACTTTCTGAAAAATCAATCTTGCCACTTTTGTCGGCAGAAAGTCATCGGAAATTACATTGCCGATTTTTATTGCGCAAAGCACAAACTTGTGATCGAATTGGACGGCTCGCAGCACTACGAGAGCGCGGGGGAGGAGTACGATCGACGAAGAGATGCATTTCTCGCATCTCTTGGGCTAACCGTATTGCGTTATTCCAATCTCGACATCAAGAAAAATTTTCGCGGTGTATGTGCCGATATTCTGTCGCATATGACGTGAGGAACTGTCCAATCCCCACCACCGCCTACGGCGGAGCCTCCCCTTTGCGAAAGGGTAGGCCTTAAAGAAAGTCTTAAAGTAGAATGAGGTATTTATATGGATCTTTCACCCAAACAAATCGTAAACGAACTCAACAAGCACATCATCGGGCAGGATGAGGCGAAAAAGGCCGTCGCGATCGCGCTCCGCAACCGCTATCGCCGCGCGCAGCTCTCCCCCGAACTCCGCGAGGAGATCACCCCCAAAAACATCA
>CANREU010000040.1 GCA_947629725.1 uncultured Clostridia bacterium | reverse complement strand
CATGAAGATCGAAGTTTTGGCGACCCCCGGGCACACCGCGGGAGCTGCTGTTTCCGCGCGGGCGGCGCCCTCTTCACGGGGGATACCCTCTTTGCGGGGGACTGCGGCAGGACCGACCTTCCCACGGGCAGTGCGGCGGCGATGGAGCGGAGCCTTGCCCGCCTCTTCGCCCTCGAGGGGGACTATCCAGTCTACGCGGGGCACGGCGAGGACACCGCGCTCGCAAAGGAGAGAAGATGACCTCCTCCTGCAAATGGCTCGAGCCCGAGCTCATGGACGTCGTCCGCCTCTTCGAGGGGGCGGAGACGCTTGAGATCGAACACGATACCGACGTCACGGGGGCCTGCTACGAAAACAGGTTCCGCCTCGGCGTATATGAATACGGCTACCGCGACTTCGACGTCGCGCGGGATCCCGTCGAGCAGAAGAGCCTCATAAAGCGCTACGCCAAGCTCTCCCTTTACAAGCTCCTCTCCGAAATTTTCCACAAAACGCTGCCCTGGGGTTCGCTTACGGGCATCCGTCCCACGCGGCTCGCCTATCAGGCGATCGGAAAGACGGGGGAATTCGGGGAGCTCTTCCGCACCCTCGGCGTCTCCGAGGAGAACACCGCGCTCGTAAAGCGGGTCATCGAAGCGCAGAGGGGACTTTACGAAAGGAGGGAGGGCAATTGCGACCTCTTCGTCTCCCTTCCCTTCTGCCCGACCAAGTGCGCCTACTGCTCCTTTATCACCGCGCCCATCGCGGCGACGAAAAAGTATGTCCCCGCCTACCTCGAGGCCCTCGAAAGGGAGCTTGAGGCGGCGAAGCCCCTCATCGGAAATTTGCGCTCCGTGTATATCGGCGGCGGCACCCCCTTCGCGCTCGGGGAAGAGGAGCTCGGGCGGGTGCTGGAGGCGGTCGCGCCCCTCCGCGAAAACGGCTGCGAATACACCGTGGAGGCGGGGCGGCCCGATACCTTTACGACCGAAAAACTCGACCTGTGTCGCGATTTCGGGGTCACGCGGGTCTGTATCAACGCCCAGAGCTTCTCCGATAAAACGCTTGCGGCGATCGGAAGAAAGCACACCGCGGAGGACTTATACCGCGCCTTCGAGATGGCGGAGCCCTATCCCTTCGACATCAATTGCGACCTCATCGCGGGCCTTACGGGGGAGAGCCTCGAGGAGTTTCAAAAGAGCGTGGACGAGGCGATCCGCCTCTCGCCCGCGAACATCACCGTACACACCCTGTGCCTCAAAAAGGGGGCAAAACTCAAGGAGGAGACGGCTCGCCTTTCCGACGGCCTCCTCGCGGAGATGATCGCGTACTCCCGCGAAAAACTCACCGCGGCGGGCTACGAGCCCTACTACCTGTACCGCCAGAAATACATGGCGGGCGCGCACGAGAACGTGGGATGGACCAAGAAGGGGAAGGCGTGCGTCTACAATGTGGACGTGATGGAGGAGACGTGCGACAACCTCGCCGTGGGCGCGAACGCGATCTCCAAGAAACTCTTTTTGACGGAGGGGCGGATCGAGCGCTACGGCAGTCCGAAGGACATCCCCACCTATCTTGCGAAGACGGAAACGATCATCGCAGAGAAGAACAAATTATTCGGAAATTGAAAGGAGAGCCGCGGCTCTCTTTTTTGCTCTCGTCCGAATCTTGCCCCTTCATATCTGCAAACACGAAAGAGCGAGATTCACTCCGCCGCGCAAGGCGCGGCGTCGGAATGACGAAGACGAGAGGGCGGTTTTCGGCCAAGCCTTGCCTCCCCCCTACGTGAGGGGGAGGGGTAGGGGTTTGCAGTTACATCGGAACCCCCTCCGTCACGGCAAGGGCAGCTGCGACAGCTCCCCCAAGAGGGGGAGCCGAGATAAGGGCGCAGCGGAATCCCCCTTTTTTGCCCCCTGATACTTGGGCGGACGGTCTCTGTAAAAATATTTTTCCCGAAAAGGGGCAGGGGAGGGCAAAATCCTTTGACATTGTCCCTAAAATATGGTATTCTTATCCCGACGCACGCGAGGAATTGCGCTCTCCACGCATTTCTTGGCGCGACGTGACTACTTCCATAGGAGGATAAACGCAAATGGAAAAGCAGGAAATCATCGCGAAATACGCGTCCCACGAGGGTGACACGGGCTCGCCCGAGGTCCAGATCGCGCTCCTCACCGAGCGCATCAACCACCTCACCGAGCACCTCAAAGTGCACAAGCACGACAATCACTCCCGCAGAGGGCTGCTGAAGATGGTCGGCCGCAGACAGGGGCTCATGGACTATCTCAAAGCGAAGGACATCGAACGCTACAGAGCCATCAAAGAAGCGCTCGGTCTCCGCAAGTAACGAACGGGAAAGGGCGGGTTTTTTGCCGCCCTTTTTCCTTGTTTCGCGTTTCGCACAAAATCTTTTTCTGCGAAAAATCTTTTGTGCGAGGAAAGTTTCTCTTGCGGGAAACCTGTTTGGCTGCCCTCATTCGCTTGCACGGACAGTAAGCGCGAAGGGTCGCGCAAATGGGGTGCGCTGCCGCAGGGAAACCCTGCTCCGCGCAGTAGTTTTAGCAAAGGGCGCGGACATCAACAAACAACAAATCGGAAAATCGCCCGTAGCCACGGGGTTATGGGCAAAAGAATAAGGAGCAGAAAGGAGAAAAAAATGACACTCAACTACAAAGAATTCAAGTTCACAGTCGGCGGAAAAGAGGTCGTTATCGAGACGGGCAAGTACGCCGAGCAGACCAACGGTCACTGCGTCGTCCGCTGCGGCGAGACGGCGGTCATGGTGAACGTGTGCATGTCGCCCACCCCCCGCGAGGGCATCGATTTCTTCCCCCTTATGGTGGATTACGAGGAAAAGATGTACGCGGTCGGCAAGATCCCCGGCGGCTTCAAGCGCAGAGAGGGGAGAGCGTCCGACAAGGCGATCCTCACGGCGCGCCTCATCGACCGTCCCTTGCGTCCCCTCTTCCCAAAGGGACTCTTCAACGACGTGGTCGTCGTGGCAACGGCGCTCTCCGTCGAGCCCGACGTCTCCCCCGAGCCCCTCGCCATGATCGGCTCTTCCGTCGCCCTCTCCATTTCCGACATTCCGTGGGCGGGGCCCACGGGCTCGGTCGTGGTGGGCCTCGTGGACGGGCAGTACGTCATCAACCCCGACGCGGAGCAGCGTGAAAAGAGCACCATCCACCTCAACCTTGCGGGCACGAAGGACGCCATCCTCATGATCGAGGCGGGCGCGAACGAGGTCACGAACGACGAGATGGTCGGCGCTATCATGTTCGGACAAGCCGAGATCGAGAAGATCTGCAAATACATCGAGGACGTCATCGTCCCCGCCGTCGGCAAGCCCAAGAAGGAAATCGAGCTCTATCACATTCCCGAGGAGCTCGACGGTGCGGTGCGCGCCTATGCGGGCGAGAAGCTCGACTGGGCGCTCGACACCTTCGACCGTCAGGAGAGACAGGCGCGGCAGGATAAGGTGAGCGCCGAAGTGCTCGAACACTTCAAGGACATCTATCCCGAAAACACCCGCGAGATCAACGACTCCATCTACTACCTCACGAAGGAGAAGGTGCGCGCGAAGATCTTCGACAAGGGCATCCGTCCCGACGGCAGAGGGCTCAAAGACATCCGTCCCATCTGGTGCGAACGCGGCGTTCTTCCCCGCGCGCACGGTTCGGCGGTGTTCACCCGCGGCCAGACGCAGACCCTCACGACCTGCACGCTCGACATGATGGCGGCGGCGCAGAAGCTCGAGGGGCTCGACGACGAGACGAGCAAGCGCTACATGCACCAATACAACTTCCCCGGCTACTGCACGGGCGAGGCGAAAGCGCTCCGCTCCCCCGGCCGCCGCGAGATCGGGCACGGCGCCCTTGCAGAGCGCGCTCTGGAGCCCGTCATCCCGTCCGTTGAGGAGTTCCCGTATGCCATCCGTGTCGTCAACGACATCCTCTCCTCCAACGGCTCTTCGTCGATGGCGTCCGTCTGTGGCAGCACGATGGCGCTCATGGACGCGGGCGTGCCTATCAAAGCTCCCGTGGCGGGCGTCGCGATGGGGCTCATCAAGAACCAAGAGACGGGCGAGTTCCGCGTGATGACCGATATTCAGGGCCTTGAGGACTTCCTCGGCGACATGGACTTCAAGGTCGCGGGGACCATGAAGGGGATCACCGCCATCCAGATGGACATCAAGATCAAGGGGATCTCCGAGGAGATCATGCACACCGCGATCGAGCAGGCGAACGAGGGCAGGCAGTATATCCTCTCCAAGATGCTCGAGTGCGTACCCGAAGTCGCGCCCGACCTTTCCAAGTATGCGCCCCGCATCATCTTCTTCAAGATCGATCCCGAAAAAATCGGGGATGTGGTCGGAAAACAGGGCAAGGTCATCAACTCCATCATCGCGGAGACGGGCACCAAGATCGACATCGAGGAAGACGGAACCGTCTGCATCGCCTCCTACGGCGACAGCGAGGCGGCCCTCCGCGCGAAGGCGATCGTCGAGAGCATCGTGCGCGACCCCGAGGTGGGGGACATGTTCATCGGGCGGGTCGTCCGCATCCTCTCCACGATGGGCGCGTTCGTCGAATTCGCTCCCGGCAAGGACGGCATGATCCACATCTCCAAGCTCTCCGATAAGCGCGTGGAGAAGGTGGAAGACGTGCTCTCGATCGGCGACCTCGTGAAAGTGAAGATCATCAAGATCGGCGAGAAGGGGATCGATTTCAAGCTCCTCGAAAAGATGGAATAAGGTTCGGAAAAGGATGCGCCGCGGGATACCCGCGGCGCAAATTTTTTATTTCGTGCGAAGGATTTTTCTGCGAAAAATCCTTCGCACGAGGAAAGGTGCTCTTGTGGGAAACGAGCTAACTCTCTCATTCGCTTGCCCGAGCAATAAGCGCGAAGGGTCGCGCAAATTGGGTGCGCTGCCGCAGGGGAACCCTGCTCCGCGCAGTGGTTTTATGTTTCGCGGAAAATCTTTTCCGCCTTTTCATTCTCTCCCTTTGTACTTCGTTTCTCGCCTCCCCCCTCACGTTGAGGGGGGAGGGTAGGGTGGGGGATGTGCTTATTTTTCCGAAAGAGAAAGATTCACTCACTCCGCCTACGGCTCCGTTCGGAATGAGGGGTAGGGGTGCGGGGAGCAAGACCTGCCCCCTTTGAAGGGGCGGGGTATTTCAACACTTGCCCTCCCCCTGCGTCAGGGGGAGGGGTAGGGGAGGGGGTCCGCCCCCGATTATCGACAGCCACCCCCCTTAGTCCCCCCGCCGAAGGCAGGGGGTTTTGCTCTCTGCCCGCCCCGACTTACAGCTCTTCACCGCCTCCCCCGTTTGAGGGGGAGGGTTAGGGTGGGGAGCGTTGGGGGATGCCACCCCCCTTAGTCCCCCCGCCGAAGGCAGGGGGGGTGCTCTCTGCGCGTCCCGACTTACAGCTCTTCACCCCCTCCCTCGTTTGAGAGGGAGGGGCGCGCGCCGCAATTCAATGCGGGCGGTAGTCGCCGAAGCCGAGGGAGATGAGGATCGCGCGGTCCACCCGCGACATGGTGGCGGGCGGGAGCTCTCCGATGCGGGACATGAGCCGTCTTTTATCGATGGTGCGGATCTGCTCCAACAGAATGACGGAGTCCTTCGCGAGCCCGAAGGCGGAGGGCAGTTCGATGTGGGTGGGGAGCCGCGCCTTGCGGATCTTGCTCGTTACGGCCGCCGCGATCACCGTCGGCGAAAACCGGTTGCCCACGTCGTTCTGCACGACGAGCACGGGCCGCACGCCCCCCTGTTCGCTCCCGACGACGGGGGAGAGGTCGGCATAATAAAGTTCCCCTCGTTTTACGTTCATCTTCTCTCCTCTTTCGTGAGCGGCTCCCGTTACCATGATATGTAGGGCGGGGCGCTTTCGCTCACCCGTCCTGTTTTTTAGACCGATTTTCGCCCCGTTATACCCAAATCGCGCGCGCAGGCGCGAGAAAATTTCTCTTTCTTTGCGTGAAAGGATTGTTTTTTCCGAAAAAAAATGCTATAATCGTTTCAGAATGCCCTATTGGGCGAACAGGGGAATTTTCATGACGAAGATCATTGTAGACGCGATGGGCGGCGACAACGCTCCCGCCGAGATCGTGAAGGGCGCGCTCGAAGCGCTCAAAGAGAGAAAGGACTTTTCCGTCGTCTTCACGGGTGCGGAAGATCTCGTGAAGCGCGAGCTCGATAAATATAAATACGACCCCTCCCGCGTGGACCTCGTGGATTGCAGGGAAGTCATCACCAACGACGACATCCCTACGCAGGCGGTGCGCGCCAAGCGGGACAGCTCGGTCGTGGTCGGGCTCAAAATGCTCAAGGAAGACGAGCGCGCGGGCGGATTCGTCTCGGCGGGCTCGACGGGGGCGGTACTCACGGCGGGCGTGATGCTCATCGGCAGGATCAAGGGGGTGATGCGCCCCGCTCTCTGCCCGGGCGTGCCCAATGTGCGCGGCACCCGCACCCTCCTGTGCGACTGCGGCGCGAACGCCGAATGCAAGCCCGCCTATCTCGCGCAGTTCGCCCTCATGGCGTCCGCCTACGGGAAGGCCGCCTACGGCTGGGACGCTCCCCGCGTGGGGCTCCTCACCAACGGCACCGAGGACCACAAGGGGGACCCCCTCCACCAGGAGGCGTTCGCCCTCCTCAAAGAGCTCAAGGGGATCAACTTCATCGGCAACGTCGAGGGGCGGGACCTCATGTACGGCGACGTGGACGTCTGCGTGGCCGACGGCTTCTCGGGCAACATCGCCCTCAAGGCGGTGGAGGGCTGCGGCAAGACGGTCGCGACCGTCCTCAAACGGGAATTCAAGAAGAACCTCGGCTCCAAGCTCGCCTACCTCTGCTCGCGCAAGCAGATCGACAGCTTGTCCGACATGCTCGACTACGCCAAGCTCGGCGGGTCGGCGTTTTTGGGGCTGCGGCAGGTCGTCGTCAAGTGCCACGGCTCCTCCAAGGCGAAGAGCGTGAAGCCCGCGGTGCTGCCGGCGCTCGACGCCCACCGCGGCGGGCTCGTCGACCTCATCGCGGCGGCGGTCACCACCGAAGAGCATGCGTAACGGCGAGGACTGGACGGAGGAGACCTATGCGGAGGCGGAGGCGGCGATCGGCCGCACCTTCCGCGACAGGGAGCTTTTGCGCCGCTGTTTCACCCATTCGAGCTATTCCAACGCCTGCGGCGGGGAGAGCAACGAGCGCCTCGAATTTTTGGGGGACGCCGTGCTCCAGCTGATCGTCACCGAGCGGCTCTTCGGGGAGAGCCCCGCGGACGAAGGCAAACTCACCTCCCTCCGCAAGCGGATCGTCTCGCGGGAGGCGCTCACCCCCGCGGCGGAAAAACTCGGGCTCATGCGCTTCCTCCGCCACTCGGGCGGGGAGGACAACCTCGGCGGGAAGACCCCCTCCAACCTCTTTGAGGCGGTCGTCGCGGGGATCTACCTCGACGGCGGCACGGAGGCGGCGCGCGTCTTCCTCGAAAAAAATCTCGCCCTTGCGGCAGACGGAGACTACAAGTCCGCCCTGCAGGAATACGTGCAGGCGCGGGCGGAGGAGCTCCCCGTCTACACGGTGCGGGAGGAAGAAGGCGGATTTTCCTGCAGTGTGCGCGCCCTCGGGGCGGAGGCGCAGGGCAGGGGAGAGAACAAAAAGACGGCGCAGGCGCAAGCTGCCCGCGCCCTCCTTATACATTTCACCGAGAGGAAACAAGATTGAATTTCAAGGAAGTACAACTGGTTGGCTTCAAGTCCTTTGCGGACAAGACCTCCATCAAATTCGACGACGGCGTGACCTGTATCGTCGGGCCCAACGGCTGCGGCAAGTCCAACGTGGCGGACGCGGTGCGCTGGGTGCTCGGCGAGCAGTCGGCAAAGAACCTGCGCGGCTCCTCCATGCAGGACGTCATCTTCGGCGGCACGGAGACCCGCCGCCAGCTCTCCTATTGCGAAGTCACCCTCGTGTTCGACAACTCGACGAAGCTCTTCGACGTGGAGTACGACGAAGTCGCCCTCACCCGCCGTCTCTACCGCTCGGGGGACAGCGAATATCTCCTCAACATGCAGCCCTGCCGTCTCAAAGACATCGTCGCCCTTCTCCACGGCGTCGGCATCGGCAAGGAGGGGTATTCCATCATCGGGCAGGGCAAGGTCGCCCAGATCATGAACTCCAAACCCGTGGACCGCCGCACCATCTTTGAAGAGGCGACGGGCGTGATGAAGTTCAAGACCGAGAAGGTGGAGATCGAGCGCAAGCTCGAGAACGCGAAAGACAATCTCACCGTGTTCGTCCAGCGCATGGACGAGGCGGAGAACCAGCTCCGTCCCCTCGAAAAGCAGGCGGAGACGGCGAAGAAATACCGTGAATTTTCCGACCGCCTCAAGTATGAGGAGGTGAACACCTATCTCGTCCGCTGCGACACCTTCTCGGCGGAGACGGAGAAGCAGCAGAAGAAGATCGACGAGGCGAACGAGGGGCTCGCCCGCGTGGAGGCGAGGATCGCCGAGGTGGAGACGGAGGAACAGCAGGCGCGCGCGGCCATCGCCCGTGCGGACGGCGCCCTCCGCGATCTCAACGAGAAGCTCCGCCTCTTCGAGGTCGGCATGGAGCACAAGAGCGGGGAGGCGAAGGTCATCGGCGAACGCATCCAATCCTACCGCCGCCAGCTCTCCGTCGCCTCGGACGACGTGGAATACTCCCTCCGCCGCACGAAGGAGATCGATAAAGAGGTCGCCGCGGGCCGTAAAAAGGCGGCGGAACAGGGCAAGCGCTCCCGCGACATCGAGCGGGAGGTCGCAAAACTCATCGCGGAGCTCGCCGAAGCGGACGGGCGGGTCGCCGCCTTCGACAAGGAGTTCGACGAAAAGCGCGCGAGCGAGATCTCCACGGTGGAGGACCTCGCCGACATCCGCGTGAACGCGGGGAGCCTCGCCGCCAAGCGGGACGCCGCGCAGGACAGGATCGGCGAAGTGCGTCTCGCTGTCAAAAAGGCGCAGGTCCGCGGGGACCGCTACCGCGAACAGCTCAAGGCGTGCCTCGGTGAGATCGCCGCAGGCAAGGCGTTTCTCGACGGGAAGGAGGAAAAGGAGGAGGAGCTCAACGCGGAAGTTGCGGAGCTCTCCCGCGCGCGGCAGAAGATCTCGGAGGAGATCGTCGGCTGCGAGACCTCCATCGCCAATCTCACCAACAACCTCGAATTCTACACGGCGCTCAAGAATAAATTCAACGGCTACCGCGAGTCGGTGCGCCAGCTCCAGATGAACGCCCAGCGCGATCCCGAGCTCGGGAGGCGCATCAAGGGCTCCATCGCCGACATCGTGACGACGGAGCAGCGTTACGAAGTCGCCATCGAGACGGCGTTCGGGGGCGCCATGCAGAACCTCGTCACCGCCACGCAGGACGACGCGCAATATCTCATCCAATATCTGAAGCGGACGGGGGGCGGCATCGTCACCTTCCTCCCCGTCGACGCGATGCGCCCGCACGGCGACAGCAGGGAGGTCACCCTCGCCCTCCGCGAGAAGGGGGCGCTGGGGCTCGCCGCCGACCTCGTGAAATACGACTTCTACTACGACAACGTCATCCGCAACTTCCTCGGGAACACCCTCATCTGCGACACGATCGAGACGGCGAAGGACATCTCGAGAAAATACCCCCGCGCCTTCCGCATCATCGCCCTCGACGGCGATAACATCGCGGTGAGCGGCGCCATGACGGGCGGCTCCCACCGCAAGGACAGCGGCGCGCTCCTCGCGGGCGAGCGGCATATCAAGGAGTGCGAGGAGGGGATCGCCAAGAAGAGGGCGGCGGCGGAGAAATTCCGCGCGGCTCTCGTGCGCAGCGAGAAGGAACTCGAAGAGGCGCAGGCGGAATGCGAGGCGTTCCGCGCAAAGGCGCAGGAAGAGGCGGCGCGCTATGCAGCGGCGGTCCAGAGAAAGGCGGCCCTCGAAGGGCTCGTCGAGGAGGCCGACCGCGACCTTTCCGAATACAACGCGGCGCTCGAAAAACTCTCCCGCGCGGTGAACGATCTCGAGAGCGAGGCGCTCGCCTCCGCCGAGACGGAGGACGTCTTGAACCGTATCCGTTCGGAGGCCTCCGCCGCGACGACCGCACAGGCGCAGGAGATCGAGAAAATGCGCGCCGAGAGGGACGCGCTCGCCGAAAAACTCAACGCGCTCAAGGTGGAGGAGGCGTCGATCGCGACCGCGCTCACCGCCGAAGAGGGGAACACCGCCCGTCTCGAAGCGGAAAAAGAGGAGCTCCTCTTGAAGGTGGAGAGGACCCGCGAGTCCATCCGCGCCACGGAGGGGAAGATCGCAGAGCTCCGCAAGGACGAGGAGAAAGTCTCCCTCACGGAGGACGAGCAGAGCGCCGTATCCGCTCTCCGCGGGCAGCTCGGCGCGGTGGAGGAGGAGAAGAAGGAGATCAACGAAAAGCAGGGTCTCCTCGACGACGAAAAGCGCAACCTCCTCACCCTCCAATACAAACTCGGCGAACAGAAGCATGCGGGCGAGCTCGAGATCTCCCGCGTGGAGACCAACCTCGAGAACATGAAACAGCGGATCGACGAGGCATACGGGCTCTCCTATGAGAGCGCGCAGGAGCTCCGCGACGAGAGCTACGATTTCTCGCAGTCCTCCGCCAACATCACCTCCCTCCGCCACAAGATCTCCGCGCTCGGCAACGTCAACATGAACGCGGAAGAGGACTACGCCAACCTTCTCGCCCGCTACACCGACATGCAGACCCAGCGGCAGGACCTCGAGAAGGGGATCGACGACCTCTCGGGCGTGCTCGCCTCCCTCAAGGAGGAGATGCAGAAGAAGTTCGACGAGGGCTTCAACGAGATCAACCAAAACTTCACGCAGATCTTCAAGGAGCTCT
>CANREU010000039.1 GCA_947629725.1 uncultured Clostridia bacterium | reverse complement strand
CGAGCAGGAGAGTCGTGCCGCAATACTTGCAGCGGATCACCCGTCCCGCCGCCTCCTTCGGGTCGAGAGGCGCGGTACAGCATTTGCAGTTGAGTGCCGTGAGTTCCATGTGTTTCCTCCGTGAGAGTATCTCTTTTGTTGCGATTTCAGTATATCATACGGCAAAAAATTTTGCAAGAAATTCAACGCCGTTTTTTGTTACGGCATTCAAACGGAGTGCGGCGGATGTCGGCGGCGGCTCCCCCCATCGGCCTCGCTTCCCCCTTTTGGGACGGGTTTGCAGCCGAGCCCGAACCCCCTCACTTCCGCATAAATGCGGAAGAGCTCCCCCAAGAGGGGGAGCCGAGAAAAGAGCCTGCACCGATAAGGGCGGTATAAAGGCGTTATTTGGTGCCGTAGAGGCGGTCGCCGGCGTCGCCGAGGCCGGGAAGGATGTACCCGTGCTCATTCAAACATCTGTCGAGCGTGGAGACGTAGACGGCAACGTCGGGGTGTTCCGAGGCGACCTTTTCGATCCCCGCGGGCGCGGCGATGATCGCCATGAATTTGATCTTCTTCACCCCCCTCTTTTTGAGGGCGGTGAGGGCGTCGCAAGCCGAGCCCCCCGTCGCGAGCATGGGGTCGAGGAGGAACACCGTCTTCTCCTCGATGCCGTCGGGCAGTTTACAGTAATACTCGCGCGGCTCGAGGGTCTCCTCATCGCGGTACATGCCGATATGGGAAACACGCGGTGCACGCCGTTCACCATGCCGAGCCCCGCCCGCAGGATGGGGACGATGGCGACGCTCTCCTCCCGCACGCGGTATTGCACCGTCGTTTCGAGGGGGGTCTCCACCTCGACGGGGACGAGCGGCATGTCCTTCATGCTCTCGTAGGTCATCACCGTGGTGATCTCCTCGATGAGTTCGCGGAACTCCTTCATTCCCGTGTTCTTGTCGCGGAGGATGGAGACCTTGTGCTTGATGAGGGGGTGGTCGAACACAAAGACATTGGGATACTCTTTCATGATTACCTCTTCTCTTTCGGCGCGAAGCCGTTTATTCCGCTGTTTGCACGATCTGCCCGATCCGCGCGAGGAGCCCCTCTTTCCCCTCCCCCGTAAAGGAGGAGACGGAAAGGACGTTCCCCTCGCCCAGCCCGAAGGCGTTCGCGACGGCGCGCACCCGCTCCTTCCCCTTCATGCGGGAGAGCTTGTCGCACTTCGTCGCAACGGCGGTGAACGGGAGGTTGTGGTAGACGAGATAGCGCACCATCTGCAGATCGTCCTCCGAGGGGTCGCGGCGGATGTCCGCGAGGAGAAAGACGTGGGCGATCCTCTCCTTCTTTTCAAAGAAAGCGTCTAATATCCGTCCCCATTTCTCCTTTTCGGATTTGGAGACGGCGGCATAGCCGTAGCCGGGGAGGTCGGCGAGCAGGAACTGCCCGAAGTCGAAATAGTTGACAAGGCGTGTACGCCCCGGCGCCGCGCTCGTCTTGGCGAGCTTCTTCTGCCCCGCGAGCATGTTGATGAGGGAGCTCTTGCCCGCGTTGGACTTCCCGCAGACGGCGATCATCGGCTTTTGCGGCGTAAGAAACTGTGCGGGCGAAGCGGCGCTCGTAACAAAAGTTGCGCTCTTAATCTGCATGGGAACTCCCCGGCACCGCCGTGCGGAAGACCTCGTCCACGTCGGTCACGCGGATAAAATGCAAGCTCTTTCGGACGCTCTCGGGGATCTCCTCCACGTCCTTGTAATTTTCCTCGGGGATGATGATGTCGCGGATGCCCATGCGGGAGGCGGCGAGCGCCTTCTCCTTGAGCCCGCCGATGGGAAGCACCTTGCCGCGGAGGGTGATCTCCCCCGTCATGGCGACATCCTTCCGCACGGGCCGCCCCGTGAAGGCGGAGAGGATCGCGGTCGCGATGGTGATGCCCGCGGAGGGCCCGTCCTTCGGGATCGCCCCCTCAGGGACGTGGATATGGATGTCCCGCCCGGCGAAATCCCCGCCGTCGATGCCGTATTTTTCGGCGTTCGCACGGATGTAGCTGATGGCGGCACGCGCCGATTCCTTCATCACGTCGCCGAGTTTGCCCGTGAGGAGGACCTCCCCCTTCCCCGGCATGGCGGAAACTTCCACCGTGAGGGTGGACCCGCCGACCGCCGTCCATGCAAGCCCCGTCGCCGCGCCCACTTCGTCCCGCTCGAGCACGCCGTCGTCCCGCTTGAAGCGCTTGGCGCCGAGGAAGCTCTCGAGATTGTTCTTTCCGACGGAGAACTTCTTCTCCTTCCCCTCTTTGGCGATCCGCACCGCCGCCTTGCGGCACACCGCTCCGATCGTCCGCTCGAGGCTGCGCACCCCCGCCTCCATCGTATAGCCCTCGATCATCGCCTCGATCGCCCCCTGCGAGATGCGGAGGTTCTCCTCGGAGAGCCCGTTTTCCTTCCTCTTTTTGGGGACGAGGTAGCGTTTCGCGATCTCCGTCTTCTCCTGTTCGGTGTAGCCCGAGAGCTCGATGACCTCCATGCGGTCGCGGAGGGGGGCGGGTATGGTCTCGAGGGTGTTCGCCGTCGCGATGAACATCACCTTCGAGAGGTCGTACTCCACCTCGAGGTAGCGGTCGCGGAAGGTGGAATTCTGTTCGGGGTCCAAAACCTCCAAGAGGGCGTCCGCAGGGTCGCCGCGGAGGTCGGAGGAGATCTTGTCCACCTCGTCGAGGAGGAAGACGGGGTTCACGGAGCCCGCGTTCTTCATCTCATAGAGGACGCGCCCCGGCATCGCGCCGATGTAGGTGCGGCGGTGGCCGCGGATCTCCGCCTCGTCTTTGAGGCCGCCGAGGCTCATGCGCACGAACTTTCTCCCGAGGGCGCGGGCGACCGACTTTGCGATGCTCGTCTTGCCCACCCCGGGCGGGCCCACAAGGCACAGAATGGGCGCCTTCAGAGCCCCCGTGAGTTTGAGGACGGCGAGGTATTCGACCACCCTCTCCTTGATCTTTTCGAGCCCGTAGTGGTCCTCGTCGAGCATGCGCTCCACGTCGGCGAGGGACTCGGTGTCCTCCGTCTCCTCATGCCACGGGAGGTCGAGGATCCAGTCCGTATAGTTGCGGAGCACCGTGTATTCGGGGGAGGAGGGCGCCATCTTGTCCATGCGGGCGAGTTCCCGCAGGCACTTCTCCTCCACCGCGGCGGGCAGTTTTTTGGCGAGGATCTTCTCGCGGAGCTGCAAGCTCTCCTCCGCGTCGTCCCCGAGTTCGGAGTGGATGGCGCGGATCTGCTCGCGGAGGAAGTATTCCTTCTGCGATTTATCGATGTTGCGGCGCACGTCCGCATTGATCTTGCGCTCGATCTTCGTGATCTCGAGCTCGTCGTTGAGCCCCCGCTCGAGAAGGCGGAGGCGGGCGGCGACGTTCTCTTCCTCGAGGAGGGCCTGCTTCACCTCGGGCTTAAAGCGCATGTTGTGGGCGCAGATGTTGATGTAGGCGTCGACGTCGTAAGTCGCGGAGAGGGAACTTTCGAGCTCTTTGGAGATCCTCCCGTCTCCCGCGGCGAGCTCCTTTACGAGGTCCTTCGCGGTGCGGAAATACGCCTCCTCGAGCACGGGGTCCGCATGGATGGGGGAAAGCGGGTCGGTGACCGCGAAGATGACCCCCTCGTCCGTGCGGTAGGAGCGCGCGCGGGCACGCCAAAGCCCCTCGGCGACGACGCGCACGAGGTTCCCGGGCAGACGGGTCGTCTGGCAGATCCGCGCGACCGTCCCCGTCTCGCAGAGGTCCTCCCCCGTGGGGTTCTCCGTGTCGGGGTCTCTCTGCCGCGCGAGAAAGACAAGTTCCTCCGTCCCCGCCCGCTCGATCGCGACGAGGGAAAATCCCCGCCCCACGTCGAGCACGACCGTGGTCGAGGGAAATACGACCTGCGTGCGCATCGGCACGACGGTGAGCACTTTCGTCTGCGGTATTCGTTCCATAGTCCACCTCTTCCCCCATTATATCACATCTTTGCGCGGGTTTCAAACATTTTGCGCCCGCGCACATACGAAACATCGCGCATATGTGCGGTCTTTCGGATAATGTGCGCCCCGCGGCAGATGCCGCGGGGCGCACACGGTTTCGTTATGCCTCTTCCTTGCCGAGCTCTTTGATCTCCACGTTATACTTCTTGGAGTCCTTCGGCGTGGCGGCGCGCACGAGCGTGCGGAGCGCCTTGGCGATCTTGCCCTGTTTGCCTATCACTTTGCCCATATCCGAATCGGCGAGAAGGACGGTGACGTCGATCGCGTCCTCCGTCTCCTCCACTTTGTATTCGATGTGCTCCTTGTCGTCTGCGAACTGCTCGACGATATACTTGATGAGTTCCAGCATAAAATCCTCCTTAAAAGCCCGCGGAACCGCCCCGCGCGGGCGGGGCGCCCCTGCGATCGCACTTTTTCTATGCGTTCTATGCGGCCGCGAACATTACTTCTTCTTTTTCTTGCCCTTCGTCTTGGCGGGAGAGAGCTTGTCGCTCTTCTCGATCGCGCCCGCACGGACGAGGAGGCTCTTCACCGTCTCGGTGGGCTGCACGCCCTTCGCGAGCCAGTCCCTCGCCTTCTCGGCGTCCACCGTGAGGGTGACGGGCTCGGACTTGGGATCGTAATACCCGATCTTCTCGATGTACTCGCCCGTCGCCGCCTTGCGCGCGTCGACCACCACGATGCGGTAGACGGGGGACTTCTTGTCGCCCATTCTCACCAATCTCATTTTGACCATTGTGCTATCCTCCAAAATATGATTTTTTTATTTCCTATACGGAATTTTCCGCTTCGGTTTCTCTGTTTTTCGCACCCCATGTGTGCTTTTTGCGCTTTTTGCGCCCTTTACGGCGCCCCTCTGTACTCCGCCCTTTTCTTGGGGGAGTTGTCGCCCGCCCTTTCCCGGCGCCCCTCTTGGGGGAGCTCCGCCGTGCCCTTCTCTCGGCGCCCCCTTGAGGGGGAGCTGTCCCCCTCCCCTCCCCCTCCCCCTGACGCAGGGGGCGGGCAAGAGGTCGGTCGGAGTGAGAACCCCCGCCCCTCATACCGAGGCTCCATAGGAGCCGAGTGTATCTTGATTTTAAGATTCACTCGCCCTCTACGAGGGTTCGGAATGAGGAAAAAGCAACTCCGTTTCCCGCAAGAGAAACTTTCCTCGCATAAAAGATTTTTCGCAGAAAAAGATTTTGTGCGAAATTTTCAGAACGGCAATCTCATCTTCCCCTTCCCGCCGCGGAAGCGCTTCATGAGTTCGCGGGTCTGCTCGTATTGCTTCAGGAGCTGGTTCACGTCCTGCACCGTCGTCCCGGAGCCCGCCGCGATGCGCTTTTTTCGGGAAGAGCCGATGATCTGCGGGTTGTCGCGCTCCTTCGGGGTCATGGAGAGGATAATGGCCTTCACGCGCTCGATCCGCTTTTCGTCCACATCCTCCTCGCGGAGCTTCATCTTGCCCGCCCCGGGGAGCATGTTTACGAGCGCGCCCGCGCCGCCCATCTTTTTCAGCGTCTCAAACTGGGTGAGATAGTCGGAGAGGGTGAAAGAATTTTCGCGCATTTTGCGCTCCATCTCCTTCACTTGCTGCTCCGTGACGGCCGCCTGCGCCTTTTCGATGAGGGACAAAACGTCCCCCATGCCGAGGATACGGCTCGCCATGCGGTCGGGATAGAAGGGTTCGAGATCGGTGATCTTCTCCCCCACGCCGATGAATTTGATGGGCTTGCCCGTCACCGCTTTGATGGAGAGGCACGCGCCGCCGCGGGTGTCGCCGTCGAGCTTGGTGAGGATGACCCCCGTCACGCCGAGCTTTGCGTTGAAGGTCTCGGCGACGTTGACGGCGTCCTGCCCCGTCATCGCGTCCACGGTGAGGAGGACCTCCGTCACGGGCACCGTCCGCTCGATCTCCGCGAGCTCCTCCATGAGCTTTTCGTCGATGTGGAGCCGCCCCGCCGTATCGACGATCACGGTGTCGTACCCCATCTTTTTGGCGTATTCGATCGCCTCTTTCGCCGTCTTCGCGGGAGCCTGCGTCCCGCGGTCGAACACCTCCGCGCCCGCCTTTCCGCCCACGACCTTGAGCTGGTCGATGGCGGCGGGACGGTAGATGTCGCACGCGACGAGGAGGGGCTTTTTGCCCTGTTTTTTGAGGAGGACGGCGAGTTTCGCGCACATCGTCGTCTTGCCCGCGCCCTGAAGGCCGCACATCATGATGACCGTCGGCGGCTTGGGGGAGACCTCGAGCTTGGAGTTTCCCGACCCCATGAGGGCAATGAGCTCCTCGTTGACGATCTTCACGACCTGCTGGGCGGGATTGAGGGACTGCATCACCTGCTGCCCCACCGCCTTTTCGGAGACGGCGGCGATAAAGTCCTTTGCGACCTTGAGGTTGACGTCCGCCTCCAAAAGAGCGATACGCACCTCGCGCATGGCGGAGCGGATCTCGAGTTCGGTGAGACGGCCGCGTTTCGTCAGTTTGGAAAAGATATGGTTGAGCCGCTCCGAAAGGGAGGCAAAAAGCGCCATTTAATCCTCCTTATCGAGGTCTTCGACCTCGCCGACCGATACTATGTCCGCGATCGCGCCGATTTCGGCGGACAATTCGGGGTGTTTTTCTTTGAGGGCTTCGAGCGCCCGCACGACCTTCGTCATCCTATCGGAGACCGCAAGGGAATAGGCGCGGTCGTCCTCCGCAAAGTGCAGTTTTTCCTCGAAACGGTCGAGGAGCTCCCTGCTCTTTTTGAGGGTGTCCGAAACCGACTGCTTGGTGACCCCCTTCTCCTCCGCGATCTCGGAGAGGGAGAGGTCGCACAGGTAGTAGAGCTCGCAGAAGGCGCGCTGTGTCTCGGTGAGGAGAGGCCCGTAGACGTCCCACAGGCGAAGATATTTCAGCCTCTCGCCCGAGAGCGCTTCCTCTTCGGCGCCGCCTCTGACCGTTGCAACCGGCATACTCCCCTCCCGTCAAGCAATGTTCCTTGACTGTTATGCACATTATAGCAGACAAAAAAACTCCCGTCAAGCGATTTTACTTGACGGACAGCAATTTTTTCTCCGCCGTTCACGCCCCCTTGCCTTCTCCTTGAGGAGAAGGTGGCACGGCGCAAAAGTCCTCAATCCCGCCCCTTGCCTTCCCCTTGAGGGTGCCGAAGGCATGCCTTGCGCTGAAGGTGTCTGCCGCATGCGGCAGACGAATGAGGTGTATGCAAACTGTTCTTTCCTTATTCAAAAGGAAACGAAGAACAAAATAAGGAATTGCCGATCACATACACCCCCTCACCGCCGTAAAGAATACGGCGGAGCTCCCCCTCAAAGGGGCGCCGAGAAAGGGCGGGACAGGCCTCCTGTGAAGATCCCGCGGTCATTCCCTGCGCCCCATAAAGGAGGCAAGCAAGTTTGATTTTCAAAAAATTTTTGAATATGGTTTCGTCGTCTTGACAATCCGCACAAAGTCGTATATAATAAAGTAATCAAAAGCTCTATAAGGAGAAGCGTATGAAAAAGTTCTTGACATGTGTTTTGGCGACAATGTTCCTCGGCGCGCTCGCGATTTTTGCCGCATGCGATCCGAATGAAGACCCCACGCCCCAGCCCGAGCCGGCCCCTCAAGTAACAGAGGAGGAAAATTTTGCCGCGGCCGTACAGGCCTTCGACAATTACACCGCCTCGGTGGAAATGACGGTGAAAACGCCCGCCGTTTGGACCTATAGCCATGAGGTGGAGATCTGCGGTACGAAAGGAAAAGCGGTCCTTTCGATCAACGACCAAACGATCACTCTGTTTATGAAGGAGGAGGCGGGAAAGGTTTTTGTTTGGACCGAAACGAGGAGATGGACGACCTCCCTTCACGGTTCCGTACTCTTCATTGACGGTTGGAACGAAGCAAAATTCTCCACTATGGAAGACGCCGTCGCCTTTTACGCGGACTGCTACCTTGCCCCCTTCCAAACGTTAGAGTATTCCGACATGACGCCCGGTACCCCCTTGAGCATGAATGAAGCGGGTATGCAGCGCCATTCCGAAGGATTGGGAGGGATCCATATCGACACGGCAACGATAGTATTGACGGGAAACCGCATCACTTCGGCGCATGTCACGGGCACGAACCAGCTTTCATCTTCGGTTTCGCAGTACGATTTATCGTACACCTTCTCCGCTTACGGCACGACGTCCGTGACCCTTCCCGAATAACAGACCTTCCAAAGCCATCAAAAAGTAAAAGAACGGTCGGTCCTCGCCCCCGCTCCTTGCTGTCCCCAGTACAACACCCCCTCACCGCCGTAAAGAATACGGCGGAGCTCCCCCTCAAGGGGGCGCCGAGAAAAGGCGGGACGGCGCCCCGCATATCCCGAGCGTGCCCTCCCCCTGCGTCAGGGGGAGGGGTAGGGGTGAGGGTCCGCCCCCGATGACCGATCGCCACCCCCCTTGATCCCCCCGCCAAAGGCAGGGGGTTTTGCTTTCTGTATGCCCCGATTTACGCTTTTCATCTTCCCCCTCGTTTGAGGGGGAGCGTGAGAAAAGAGCGTTACTCCGCCCCGCTATAAATACGTCACCCTGAGCTTGTCGAAGGGTGTCCGCATGATACAAGGTCATGTTTCGACAAGCTCAACATGACGTATTTGTACGTCTTTCGTGTAGTAAAACCTCCCCTCCCTCGTTTGAGGGGAGAGAACAGGGTGCCGAGGCGGGGCGCTCGTTTCCATAATCAATGGCAAAAATGCCAAATGGGGTAGAAAAAAACGGCTCGCGGGGTGCCGCGGGCCGTTTCGTCTGTTAAATTATGCGGGTGCGCCGGGGAGCATCTCCATGATCCTCGTGAGGAATGCGGGCCCCGCGAAGATGGAGACGATCGTGATGACCGCGGCGACGACCCCCACGATCAGCGCGTAGCAGAAGTAGGAGCGCGCAAAGCTGCGGCGGACGATGTTCTTCCCGCTGAACGCGAAGACGAGGAGGCAGATCCACCCGACGAGCGGAAGGGCGAACAGGATGGAATACCCGAAATAGGACCATGCCCCCAGCGGGCGGTATTTCTCGGGAAGTCTCTCGATCTCATTCTTTTCTTGTTGATTCATACCAATATCCTCCGGTTTTACATTTTACCGAAACGGGCGCTGCCCGATCCTTTCATCAGAAAAATCCCTCGACGAACTGCTCCGCGTCGAAGAGTTCGAGATCCTCGATCTTCTCCCCCACGCCCGCGAAGACAACGGGCACTTTGAGTTCCCCGCACAGGGAGAACACGAAGCCCCCCTTCGCCGTGCCGTCGAGCTTGGTGAGGACGATCCCGTCGAGGTCGACCGTCTCCTTGAAGACCCGCGCCTGCGAGTAGGCGTTCTGCCCCGTCGTCGCGTCGAGCACCAAGAATTTGTAGAAATGCGCCTCGGGAAACTCCCTTTCCACCACGCGGTCCATCTTTTTGAGCTCGTTCATGAGGTTCTCTTTCACGTGGAGACGCCCCGCCGTATCGATGAGGAGGACGTCTGTCTTCCTCGCCTTTGCGGAGGAGACCGCGTCGAACACGACGGCGGAGGGATCGCTCCCCTCCTCGTGCTTGACGATGCGCACTTTCGCCCTGTCCGCCCAGACCTCGAGCTGGGAAGTGGCCGCCGCGCGGAAGGTGTCCGCCGCCGCGACCGTGACCGTCTTCTTGTTTTTTACGAACCAATTCGCAACTTTGCCGATGGTGGTCGTCTTCCCCACCCCGTTCACGCCGACGAACATGATGACGCAGGGGTACTCGAAGGCGGGCGTCGGCGCCTCGTTCAGGATGTCCTCGAGGATGTCTTTCAAAAGGTCGGTGACGAACTGCTCGTCTTTGACCTTCCCCTCGATCGCCTCTTCCTTGACTTCGGCGACGACCTCTTCCGCCGTCGCGACGCCCACGTCCGCCGAGAGGAGGATCTCCTCGAGCTCGTCGTAGAAGGCGTCCCCCATCTTGTTTTTGAGGAAGAGCTGGCGGAGTTTCGTCGCCACCTTTTCCTTCGTTTTTTTGAGAGCGTCTCTGATCTTTCCGAAAAATCCCATACGGTTACCTGTTTTTACGTGTTGCCCGCGGCCTCTGATTCTCCTGCGGAGTACGAAGTCCGCGCTGTTGTTACACCCCTCACCCTCCCTCCTCAGGTATAAGGGAGGCAAGAGGAAGGGCGACGCCCACCCCCCTACCCCCCTCCCGCGGAGGGGGCTTTCTCTCGGCTCCCCCTCTTGGGGGAGCTGTCACGGCTGCCTTTGCCGTGACTGATGGGGTTCGGAGGTATCTGCAAACCCCTATCCCCCCTTCGGGGTACTTCCCCCAAGAGGGGGAAGCAAGAGTGGTGAATCGGGGTACTTCAGCGCAAGGCACGCCTGCGGCGCCCCAAGAGGGGGAAGCAAGAGATGGTGAACGAGGGCGGGGTCTCCCTCATCCCGAACGGAGCCGAAGGCGGAGTGAGTGGATCTTAAAATCAGGATACACTCGGGCTGCGCCCTCGGTATGAGGAGACAGTGTGCAAGATCACATCACGGTGTCGCCGCCGAGCCTGCTCTCGACTTCGGAGAGCTTGACGGAGACGATCTTGGAGACCCCCTTCTCCTCCATCGTCACGCCGAAGAGGGAGTCCGCCTGGTTCATGGTGGGCTTTCTGTGGGTGATGACGATGAACTGCGTATCCTGCGAGAACTTCTTTAAGTACTTGGCGAAACGGTCGACATTGGCCTCATCGAGCGCCGCCTCGATCTCGTCGAGGATACAGAAGGGCATGGGTCTGCTCTTCAGAATGGCAAACAAAATGGCGATCGCGGTGAACGCCTGCTCGCCGCCCGAGAGGAGAGAGAGCTTCGCGAGCTTCTTTCCCGGGGGGCAGGCGACGATCTCGACGCCCGCCTCGAGCGGGTCGTCGCAATCGGTGTAGTCGAGCTGCATCTCCGCCCTGCCGCCGCCGAAGAGTTCCTTGAAGATCTGCGTGAAGTT
>CANREU010000038.1 GCA_947629725.1 uncultured Clostridia bacterium | reverse complement strand
GAAGTAAACATGACCTTGTTATCATGCGGATACCCTTCGACAAGCTCAGGGTGACGTATTTTATAGCTCGGGCAGGTCGGCCCTTTCTTGGCGCCCTGCTATCATACGTCATGTTGAGCGAAGTCGAAACATGACCTTGTTATCATGCGGATACCCTTCGACAAGCTCAGGGTGACGTATTTTATAGCTCGGGCAGGTCGGCCCTTTCTTGGCGCCCTGCTATCATACGTCATGTTGAGCGAAGTCGAAACATGACCTTGTTATCATGCGGATACCCTTCGACAAGCTCAGGGTGACGTATTTTATAGCTCGGGCAGGGTGACGGTGCGGCGGGGCGTTTGTATCGCCGTAACCGCTGCCGTGCACCGCAATCGCAGCGGGGCGTCCTGCGTCATTCCGAACGGGGACCTACTACGTCATTCCGAACGAAGTGAGGAATCTCGTTCTTCGTCTTATACCCCGCTGCCGGCGGAGGTCGACATCGAGAAGATCGGCACGTAGATCGCGATCACGATCACACCCACCACAACACCAAGTATGATCGTTATCGTCGGCTCCATGAGAGCAAGCGCCGAGTCGGACGCCGAGGTCGCTTCGTCGGAATAGAACAGCCCGATCGTGCGGAGGGTCTCCTCCAACATACCCGAGGACTCCCCTACCGTGATCATCTCAATGAGCATGGCGGGCAGGTATTTCGACGCCTTCAAAGCCTCGCCGAGGCTCACGCCGCCTTCGAGTTTTACGATCGCCTCGCTCAGTTCCTTGCCCAAACAGCGCTGGTCGACCACGCGGCTCACGATGTCGAGCGCGCGGGTGACGGGGAGCCCTGCGGCAAGCAGGGTGGAGAGGGTGTTCGCGACTTGCGCCGCGGCGTTGAAGCGGGTGATCTTGCCGATGACGGGGAGTTTGAAACGGATCTTGGAATACGCCATCTTCCCCTTTTCGGACTTGCCGAAGAAGTAGAACCCGAGCACGATCGCGACGAGCACGATCGCGACGAGGTACCACCAATTCTTGAAGAAGTTGGAGACCGCGATGAGCATCCGCGTGATGAGGGGCAATTCCTGTCCGAAGGACTGGAGGGTGTCCGTCATACGGGGGACGAGCAAGACCATCACGATGCCGATGACGATGACCGCCACGACGAGCACCAGTGTGGGATAGGTGAGTGCGGACTTCACCTTCTTCTGCGTTTTATTCGCGCGGCTGTAGTAGATCTCGAGGCTGCGGAAGGACTGCTCCAAAGTGCCCGATTCCTCCCCCGCGCGCACCGTTTCGATGAACACGGCGGGGATCTTCTTGCCGTTCTTTTCGAGGCTGCCCGCAAGGGAATAGCCGGCCGCCACGTCCCCCGCGCAAGCGCGGAGGATGCGCTTCATCAACCGGTCGTTGCACTGGTCGGCGATGAGTTCGATGGTGCGCGTCATCGTGAGGCCCGCTTTCAGCATGATGAAAAACTGGTTCGCCGTGATGGCGAGCGTTTTGTTGCTGACCCAAAGCGGCTCGTTGATGTCGATCCGCCGCCGCTGCTTGCGCACGGGCTTGATCGACTCGACGACAGCACAGCTTTTACGGATCTCGTTGACGGCCTCGAATTCATCGTAGGCTTCGATCACGCCGTCGACGGGGGAACCGTCCTGTGCGATCGCCCGATATTTGAAAGTCTGCATACGACCTCCTTAAATGACAAGATCAAGATACACTCACCGCTACGCGGCATCGGTATGAGGGATGGGGCTCTCTTGGCGCCCACCTCCTCCCTCACGTTGAGGGGGGAGGGCAGGGTGGGGGGAGCCGCCTTCGGCCTCCCGGTGCCACCCCCCCTGTGTCCCCCCGCCAAAGGCAGGGGGTTGGGTTGCGGTACTCCTGCAAATACGTCATGTTGAGCGAAGTCGCCCCGCCCGCACGCCATGAATGTTATCGAAGGGCGGCACGAACGGCGTAGCCGTGAAGTAAACATGACCTTGTTATCATGCGGATACCCTTCGACAAGCTCAGGGTGACGTATTTTATAGCTCGGGCAGGTTGGCCCGCTCTTGCCCCCTCCATAGGAGGGGGTGTCCCGCAGGGACGGGGGTGGGCATACCCAATCGCCGCCCCACCCCCCTACCCCCCCTCCCACGGAGGGGGCAGGTTGACGGTTGGCTCATTCTTGGCGCCCCCTTGAGGGGGAGCTGTCACGCGCCCTTTGCGTGACTGAGGGGGTGTTGCGGGGTCGCAGTTGTATACACCCCTTCCGTCTGCCGCGTCGCGGCAGCCACCCACCCCTCAAGGGGTGGGCAAGAGTTGGTCGCTCGGTATGAGGAGAAGGTGCGTCAATATACGTTCTTGCGGACGTATTCCGCGTCGTGGGCGGCGGCCTTCGCCACCTCCCCCGAGATCACCCGCTGGCGGAAGAGCGCAATGAGGGAATTATCCATCGTCACCGACCCCTCCGAGGCGGATGTCGCCATAGAGCTCGCGATCTGGGGCGTCTTGCCCTCGCGGATGAGATTGCGGATCGCGGGAGTGACCATCATGAGTTCGCAAGCCGCGACCCGTCCCCCCGTCTTCTTCGGGAGAAGCTGCTGGGAGAGGACCGCCATAAGCGTCGTCGAAAGCTGCATGCGGATCTGCTTCTGCCGCATTTCGGGGAAGACGTCCACGATACGGTCGATGGAGTCGGGCGCGGAGTTGGTGTGCAAAGTGGCGAACACGAGGTGACCCGTCTCCGCCGCCGTGAGCGCCGTCTCGATGGTGGACAGGTCGCGCATTTCGCCGATGAGGATGACGTCGGGGTCTTCACGGAGAATGGCGCGGAGGCCCGTCGCGTAGCTCTCGGTGTCCGAGCCGATCTCCCGCTGGTTGATGACGCATTTATCGGGCTCGTAGATGTACTCTATCGGGTCCTCCAGCGTGATGATGTGCCCGTTTACGGTGTGGTTGATGCGGTTGAGCATGGCGGCAAGGGTGGTGGACTTGCCCGACCCCGTCTCGCCCGTGACGAGCACGATGCCGCGGGAGAGAGCGGGAAGAGTTTGCACCATAGGCGGAAGCCCGAGAGTGTTAAGGTCGGGGATCTTATCGGACAGGATACGGATCGCCGCCGAGACCGAACCCTGCTGGCGGAAGAGATTGATACGGCAGCGGATATGCCCCGGGAAGGTGAGGGCAAGGTCGAGCTCCCCCATCTTTTCGATCTTGTGGTATTCCGCGCCCGCCATTTGCCGAGCATAGTATTCGCAGTCCGCCGCCGTGAGCGGAGTGCCGAAGTTGACGAGTTCGCCGTCTACACGGATGCGGACGGGGAGCCCCCTCACGAGGTGAATATCGGAAGCGCGCGCCCCTCTCGCCTGCGAGACGAGGCTGTTGAGTTCCATAGGCATGGGTCGTTTTCCTTCCTTGCGGTCGTTATTTTACGGTGGAGTTGAGGACGGTGAGCGCCTCTTCGGCGGAGGTGACCCCCGCGAGCACGAGGCGGCGGCAGTCGTCCGCAAGCGGGGCGAAAGTCCCCTTCTTCGCGCATTCCGCGAGCTGCGCCGTGTGGTGCCCCTCGGCGATCGCGCGCTTGAAATCCTTGTCGACGACGAGGATCTCGAAGACGCCCGTCCGCCCGACGTAACCCGTGTGGTAGCAATGGGGGCAGCCCTTGCCGCGGTAGAAGCGGATATTCTCGTCGTCCACATCGCAACCGAGCGCCGCGAGCTCCTCCTCGGAGGGGGAATACGCCTCCTTGCAGTGGGGGCAGATGCGGCGGACGAGACGCTGGGAGACGACCCCCTTGAGGGCGTCCGCAATGAGATAGGGCGCGGTGCCGATGTCGACGAGACGGTCGATCGCGGAGAGCGCGTCGTTGGTGTGCACGGTGGAGAGCACGAGGTGGCCCGTGATGGCGGAACGGAGCGCGATCTCCGCCGTCTCGCTGTCGCGGATCTCGCCGACCGCGATGATGTCGGGGTCCTGACGGAGGATGGCGCGGAGCCCCTCCGCAAAGGTCATGCCCGTCTTCTCGTTGATCTGCACCTGGTTGACGCCGTCGATATCGTATTCGACGGGGTCCTCAAGGGTGACGAGGTTTACCTCGTCGGTGTTGAGGGAGCGGATCATCGTGTACATGGTGGACGATTTGCCCGAGCCCGTGGGGCCGACGATGAGGATCATGCCGTGCGCATTGGAGAGCAGGCTGTTGTATTTTTCGAGGTTCTCCCCGTCGAGCCCGATCGCCTTCGCGTCGAGGAGCTGGGCGGACTTATCGAGGAGACGGATGACCACTTTCTCCCCGTACATGGCGGGAAGGGTGGACATACGGAGGTCGATATTGTGCCCCTTCACGAGCACATTGGCGCGGCCGTCCTGCGGGATGCGGGACTCCGAAATATCCATGCCGCCCATGATCTTGAGGCGGGAGACGACGGTGCGCTTGAGTTCGTCGGGCACCGTGAGGACAGTGCGGAGCTTGCCGTCGATCCGCATGCGGACGACCACTTCGTCGGCACGGGGCTCGATGTGCACGTCGCTCGCACGCTCGTTCGCCGCGCGCTCCAAAATGGAGTTGACGAGGCGCACGGTGGGCGCGGACTGCTGGGCGCCGTCGTCCGCCACCTCTTCGGTGTGGGGACGGGCGGAAGCCGCCGTTTCGCGGGCGGGGTCGCTGCGCATCTCCTCGATGGCGCGGGCGACGCCCTCGTTGCCGTAGAGGGTGGAGATCGCCTTGTTGACGGCGACCGTCGTCGCGATTTTGGGAAGAATGCGCTTGCGGGTCGCCTGCCGCACCTCTTCGAGCGCGACGAAGTTCAGCGGGTCGCTCATGGCGAGGGTGAGTTCGTCTTTATTGAGGCGGACGGGCACCACCCCGTGCCGCCGCGCGATGCTCTTGGGCACGAGCGAGGCGAGCTCGATCGGGATGCGGACCTTCGAGAGATCGATAAAGTCGATGCCGAGCTGCAATTCGAGGGTCTCGATGAGGAGCTGTTCGTTGATGATGCCCTCGTCGATGAGAATGGTGCCGAGGCGCTCGTGCCTCGTCTTTTGCAGTTCGAGCGCTTTTTCGAGCTGCTCCTGCGTGATCGCGCCGTTGTTGACGAGAATATCGCCTAAACGAAAATATTCCATGCGCACTTCCCCTTTCGCGGAATTGCTCCGCGTCCGATTTTGAGATTTTTGCACCCCATATTCCTATTATGGGACGAAACGGTTATTTTTCCTCTTCGCCGAACAGATGAATTTTCAGCACCTGCATGAGCTGCGGAATGTCGATGGGTTTGGCGACGTGGGCGTTCATGCCGCACTCCGCCGCCTTGCGCCTGTCTTCATCGAAGGCGTTCGCCGTCATGGCGATGATGGGCACCTCCGACCTCTCCCCTTCGAGGGCGCGGATCGCGCGGGTCGCCTCATACCCGTCCATCACGGGCATCTGCACGTCCATGAGGACGAGGTCGTAATGCCCCGCATCCGCCGCCTTCACTTTTTCGACGGCGATCGAGCCGTCCTCCGCCGTCTCCACCTCGAAACCGCTCTCGAGGAGGAGCTCCTCGGCGATCTCGCGGTTGAGTTCGTTGTCCTCCACGAGGAGGATGCGCTTGCCCTTGAACGCCTCCGCTTCCGCCGCCGTGACGACGGTAGCTTCCCCGCTCTCCTCCTTCTTGCCCTTGCCCGCCTCGAGGCAGGAGACGAGGGTCTCGCGGAGTTCGGAGAGGAAGATGGGCTTGTTGCAGTAGGCCGTGACGCCGATGTCCTTCGCCTCGTCCATGATCGCCGAGACGTCGTATGCCGTAATGATGATGATCGGGATGTCGTCCCCCACGATCCTGCGGATCTGCCGCACGATCTCGAAGCCCGAAAGGTCGGGCATCACCCAGTCGATGATGTAGACGGAGAAGCCCTCCCCCGTCTCCACCGCCTGCTTTGCGCGGAGGACCGCCTCGTTGCCGTGCATCGTCCACTCGGCGCGCATGCCTATTTTTAAGAGCATCTTGGAGACGGAGTCGCAGGTGTCGAAATTGTCGTCGACGACGAGGGCGCGCAGTCCCGCAAGTTCGCGGATGGCGGCGGGCCTTTCTTCCTCCGTCTGCAGACGGAATTGCAGGTTGACGATGAACTCGGTGCCCTTGTCTTTCTCCGTTATAAGCTCGACGGTGCCCCCCATCGCATCGACGATGGATTTGGTGATCGCCATGCCGAGGCCGGTGCCCTGTATGCCGCTCACCGTGGAGGTGCGCTCCCGCTCGAAGGGCTCGAAGATGTGCTCCGCAAATTCGGGGCTCATGCCGATGCCCGTGTCCTTCACCCGTATCTCATACGCCCCGTAGCCCGTGGGCGCGCCCGCCTTCTGGCGGATGGTGAGGGAAATGGACCCTCCCGCGGGCGTAAACTTGATGGCGTTGGAGAGGAGGTTCAGAAGGATCTGGTTGACATGCAGTTTGTCGCAGTAGATCTCCTCGTCGGCAACGTCGAGGGTGTCCATGTAGAAATTCAGCTGCTTGCTCTTCATCTGCGTCTGGATGATGTTCCGCAGATCGCGGAAAATATCCGAGATGGAGCAAGGCTTTTCCTCGATGTTGAGTTTCCCGCTCTCGATGCGGCTCATATCGAGTATATCGTTGATGAGGGAGAGAAGGTGATTGCCCGAGGAGAGGATCTTCGCGAGGTAGTCCTGCACCTTCTCCTTGTCGTTGATGTTGGTCTCCGCAAGCGCCGTGTAGCCCAAAATGGCGTTCATCGGGGTGCGGATGTCGTGGGACATGTTGGAGAGGAAGGTGGTCTTCGCGCGCTCCGCCGCCTCTGCCTTTACAAGTTTTTCCTCGAGGACGGCGCGCTCCACCGATCTCTCGATGGCGATCTTCGCGTTCCGTCTGATCAAGAAGAAATACAGGACGAGGGCGACGGCGACGACCGAACCTATCACGACGAAGACGATCTGCACGTTCTTCACGTTGGTGAACACGACGCTCTTCGGGACGGAGATGATGACGCTCCACCTCGTTGCGGAACCGCCGACCGGCTTATAATAGAGGTACATCCACTCCTTTTCGTCTGCCGACCAGATCTGCGCGTCCCCCGTGCCGAAGCCGACGACGTCCTCCTGAAAGGCCGCCATAGACTTGAACCCGCGGACTTTAAGGCCGAGATAATCGGAGAAGTAGCCGAGTTCATTTGCCCCGTCCATGCCCGTTTTCACGGTGTCCATGATCATCTCGTATTTCTTGGCGGGATCGCCGCTGTCGTTTTCGGACTTCACGTCGACGATCGCCACGTCTGCATTGCCGTTATAGATATTCCCCACGCGAAGGAGCTGCGGGAGCTTGGCAAGCTCGGTGACGCCGCAGAGAAGCGCCACGATCTCACCTTTTTTGCGGACGGGAACGTATTGCTGTACGATCTGCGCGCCTTCCCACCCCTTGCGCTTGCTGATCTCCCGCGAGGAGATGAAGTCGCCGCTCGTTTGCAGCAGGGCGACAAGCCCGTCGTAGGACGCTTGGGAGATCGAGAAGGAATCGTTGAGCCCCTCCTCGGGAAGAAAGACGTCCCCGTTCGAGGTGTAGATGCGGAGATTCATCATGCTCTGGATGGGAGCGACTTCCTTGATATAGTCCGAGAGCTTCGTGCGGAACTCATTGAGGGCGGCCTCTTTTTGAGCCTCGTCGACGTCGAGGTCGACGTCGAATGCGGAAGACGCCGCAACGATCTCCGCCGTCGCGTTGAGAACTTCCTTGTCGCGCTGGAATTTGGAGCGGACCTGATCGTTCACCGTGTTCGCCGCGTCCTCGAGCTGTTTGTAGGCGCGGTCGTACACGATCCTCGAGCATCCGAGGTATGCGGAAACAAGGCTGGCGATGACGAGTATGATAAGCAGTATCGTCGCAAGCAGACTTTTTTCGCCCATGATCAGATTCTTGAATCCGATCTTTTTGCTCTTTTTCTTTTCTTCCGCCATAGCTTTTTCACCCCGCGGGAATTTCCCGTCAAAGGCTCGCTTCGTATTCTCCGATCGCCGCGACCGTGCGCGCGTAATCCTCTTTTACGGGGGAAAGGAGCGCCTCATAACCTGCAAGGGAGCCGTCGCGGAGCGCCTCGGTGAGCGCCGCGGAGGAGTTGCCGAGAGCGGTGAACGCGAGATTCTGGCACATGCCCTTGATGGTGTGCGCCGCGCGGAACGCCTCCTGCGCGTTCCCCTCTTCAAGGGAACGGAGGAGGAGTTCATAGCTCCCGTCCGCGGGGAATTTCAGCACGAACTTCTGCACGAGCCGCTCGCTCTTGAGTCTGCCGATCACCTCGTTATAGTCGCCGCCGAGCGCGTTGTAGCATTCCTGTATGGTCATATTCACTCCTTGCTTTCGCCGTAAAATCCGTAGTTCGCCCTGCCCGCGTTCTTGCAGGCGTAGAGCGCCTCGTCCGCATGCTTGAAGAGGTCGCGGAAGCCCTGCCCCTTCTCCGTCATCTCGGCGACCCCCATGCTGACCGTGAGGTCGAACTCGCCCACGGGGCCGCAGAGCGCCTTGAAGACACGGGCGATGATGGGATGGATGTCGGCATCGTACTCGAACACGATGAGGAACTCGTCGCCCCCGATGCGGGCGCAAAGATCGTGCACGCGGGTGCTGTGGACGAGCCGCTCCGCCACTTCCGTGAGTACCTTGTCGCCGAAGAGGTGCCCGTAGGTATCGTTCGCGCGCTTGAAAAGGTCGATGTCGAACACGGCGACGGCATACTTGTGTGCGGGGAAATTCGCGAGCTTTGCGGGAAGTTCCTCCCCCGCGCCCTCGCGGTTCAGAAGCCCCGTGAGAGGATCGCGGATGGACTTTTCCTTGAGCTCGTTCATGGCGAGACGGGTGTCGTGGATGTCCACGAGCTTGCCGATGACGCTCTCGATCTCGGAGCGCTCGCCGTCCGTGCGGAAGACGCGCATGATCACGCTGTACCAGCGGAGCTCGCCGCCGATGGGGAGCTCGCAGTCCCGGCGGAATTCGGGGGACCCGGGCGTCGTTTGTTGAAGCGCCCTGCCGAGCCCCGAGAACCAATCCTTGCCGAGCTGCTCCTGCAGGCGGCGGTTGTTTGCGGGGTCGGAGATCTCCTGCTCCACGCCGAACTTTTTCGCACCCCATGCCGAAAGTTTGAGGATATTTTCGGGGACGAGGTACTCAAATTGGACCTCCTCGGTGAGTTCGGCGTAGAAGTTGTACTTCATGCGCTCGTAGTCGAGGAGCTTCAGGGTGCGCTCGGAGGCGACCGTTCCGCCCGTGTGGCGCACCGCCTCCGCGTAGTTGCGGATCTCCCGCCGCGCCTCCCGTTCGGTGACGTTCTTCGAGAGGTCCTCGCGGATATGCTCGAATTCCTCCGAGAAGCACTCGAGAAGGAAGGGGTCGAACGCGCCGCACTTGCCCGTGAGGATCATCTCCTTCGCCGTCTCGGGGGAGAAGGGCGGTTTGTACACCCGCTCGCTCGTTAATGCGTCGTAGACGTCTGCAAGGGCGACGATCTGCGCCGAGACGGGGATCTCGTCCCCCTTGAGCCCGTCGGGGTACCCCCTGCCGTCCCACCGCTCGTGGTGCCAGCGGCAGATCTGGTAGGCGTGCCGCACGAGGGGGTTCGTCCTGTGCGACGCGAGCCCTTCGAGCATCTTCGCGCCGATCATGCTGTGCGTCTTCATCACGGCGAACTCCTCGTCGGTGAGTTTGCCGGGCTTGTTGAGGATCTTGTCGTCGATGGCGATCTTGCCGATGTCGTGCAGGGCAGACGCCATGCTGATGATCGAGATGTCCGCCTCCGTGAAGGGATAGCGGTCGGTCTTTTTGATGACTTTGCGGAGGAGCAGGTCGGTGATGGTGCGCACATGGAGGATGTGCAGCCCGCTCTCGCCGTTGCGGAACTCGACGATGTGGCTCAAAATGTCCACCATGAGGCTGCTGTTTTGCTCTTTCTCGTTGATCTGCGCCTCGATGATGGAGAGGAGATTGCGCTGTTTCGCGTAGAGGAAAATGGTGTTGAGTACGCGCCTGCGCACGATAGACGCATCGAAGGGGCGCATGATGAAGTCGGTCGCCCCCAATTCGTATGCCCGCTCGATCTGTGCGGACGCCGTCTCCGCCGAGACCATCACGACGGGGAGCTCTTCGATCATGCGGGTGCGGTTCATCTCCGCGAGCACTTCAAACCCGTCCTTTTTCGGCATCACGATGTCGAGAAGGACGATGGAAAATTCATCCGCGCTCTTGCCGAGGATCTCGAGCGCCGCCTCCCCGTCCTCCGCCTCCGTGACGTCGAATTCGTCCGAAAGCATGTCGGCGAGGATGGAGCGGTTCATCTCGGAATCGTCCACCACCAAGATCTTTTCTTTTCTTCTCCCCTTTTCGGTGCCCATGTCGCTGCTTTACTCGTCCTTTCCGAATACTTTTTCGTCGGCCTTCGTGCTGATCTCGCGGCGCACGAGCCCCTGTTCGATGAGTTTCACGATGTCCTGATAGGGCTCCACGTAGTCCTCTTCGGGACGGTCGGTCTTGGGAAGGCCCTTATCCTCCATCACCTGCGCGATGAGGTCGAGGGCGAGGCGGAGCCTCTTTTCGTTCTTGATACGGAAAAGGCAAGGGGTATCTTCGCTCGACTTGTTGCCCGAAGCGTCCTCCACCTTGTAGCGGGTGTCGGCATACGCCGCGGGATCGAGGGGAAGGTAGAGGCAGAGAGTGTTACCGCGGAAACCGATCTTCGCGACCACGTCGCCCGCGCCCTTATAGGTCTCGCGCTTCCAGCTCAAACGGTCCTTCACTTTCTTGTAGGAGAGGAGCTCGTTTTTGATGGCGGAATAGAACTTCTTCGTCTCGTCGTCCGACTGGATGACTTTGGCGCGGAAGCTCTTGTCGTAGCGGAGGGTGCCCCCCTCGACCGACTCCTCCTCGATGACGATGGGAGCCGTGACGGAGGCCTCCGTCTTCTTGTAGACCACGGTGTCCGCCGCGACCTCTTCGCCCGCCTCCGACTTCACGCCGACGAAGGTCTCGCC
>CANREU010000037.1 GCA_947629725.1 uncultured Clostridia bacterium | reverse complement strand
GAGCATCCCGTGCCCGCCGTCGCCCTTGCCGTTCCTTCCACGCTCGTACAGGAGCCCCTCCTGCCGCCACGGGCCGAGGAGCTCCCCGCTGTCGGAGACGGCCTTCGCGATGAAGTAGTCCTCCTTCCCGTAGTTCGACCAAGTCATGAGAAGTTTCCCGCCCGCCGTCTTATAAAGAAAGGGCCCGTCCGTCACGCCCGTGCGCGCGCTCGGCTGCTCTCTTGCATAGAAGAGGGTGACGGGTGCGGAGGCGAAGCGGGAGAGGTCCGCCGAGAGTTTTGCCGCGCACATGGCGCCGTTGCCGTCCGGCATGCTCACCCACTCGTGCACGAACACCATCCACGGCTGCCCCGTCTTGTCCACGTAGAGGGTGCCGTCGATACAGTCCCAATCGGGCTTGCCGACGCACCCGTCCGCAATGTCCTCAAAGGGGCCCAAAGGGCTCTCCGCGCGGTACACCGAGATGGAGCGGTGACCCGTTTTCGAGGAGAACACCGAGGTGAAAAGATAGAAATGCCCCCCGAAAAAGTGCACTTCGGGCGCCCAGAAGAAGTCCTTCACGCCGTGGAAGTTTGCGGGCGGCGCAAACACCGTGACGGGCCCGCTCCAAATCTCGAGATCGGGGCTCGTGTAGCAGCGCACCCCGTCTTTATGCAGCCCCTCATAGAGATAATACGTCCCGCCGACGCGCAGGATGAAGGGGTCGCGGATGGGCACCCCCTCCGAATAGCGGAAGGCGACCCCCTCCGCCCGCGGCTCGGGCGCAACAATGTTTTCGTTGGAAATTTTTGCCATATTTTTCTTTGAAAAAGGCGCCCCGACGTGCGTCGGAGCGCCCTGTCCGCTCGTGTTTACTTGTTCATGCCCTCTTGGACGGCGACCGCGACCGCGACCGTCGCGCCGACCATCGGGTTGTTGCCCATGCCGATGAGACCCATCATCTCGACGTGCGCGGGCACCGAGGAGGAGCCTGCGAACTGCGCGTCCGAGTGCATCCTGCCCATCGTGTCCGTCATGCCGTAGGAGGAGGGACCTGCCGCCATGTTGTCGGGATGGAGGGTCCTGCCCGTGCCGCCGCCGCTTGCCACGGAGAAGTACTTCACGCCGTTCTCGTTGCACCACTTCTTATAGGTGCCCGCGACGGGCACGTTGTCCGCGCCGTAGCAATTCACCTTCGCGCGGGGGCCGTCCGAATAGGGGACTTCCTTCGTGACGGTGACCGTCTCGGTGTAGGGATCGAACACCGTCTCGCAATAGGTGAACCCGTTGATACGGGAGATGATGAACGCCGCATCCTTGCCGAGACCGTTGAGGATGACGCGCAGGGGCTTTTTACGGACCTTGTTCGCATTCATCGCAATGGAGATGGCGCCCTCGGCCGCCGCAAAACTTTCGTGCCCCGCGAGGAAGCAGAAGCACTCCGTCTCCTCGGAGAGGAGCATTTTGCCGAGATTTCCGTGCCCCAGTCCCACTTTTCTGTTCTCCGCGACGGAGCCGGGGATGCAGAACGATTGCAGCCCGACGCCGATCGCAGCCGCCGCGTCCGCCGCCTTCTTGCAACCCTTCTTGATGGCGATCGCCGCGCCCACCGTGTATGCCCACACCGCGTTCTCAAAGCAGATGGGCTGGGTGCCGCGCACGAGTTTATCGCAGTCCACACCCTTCGCGAGGCAGATCTCTTTGCACTCTTCTACGGATTTGATGCCGTATTCCTTGAGCGTGGCGTTGATTTTTTCGATCCTTCTTTCATACCCTTCAAACAGAGCCATGACCGCACCTCCTTATTCCTTGCGGGGGTCGATGTATTTCACCGCACCCTGTTCTTCCGCGAACCTGCCGTAGTGGCCGAGCGCCTTCTCCCACGCCTCATTGGGGGTGAGCCCCTTCTTGATGAAATCGGTCATTTTGCCGAGGGAGACGAATTCGTAGCCGATGACCTGCGAATCCTTGTCGAGGGCGAGACGGGTGACATAGCCCTCCGCCATCTCGAGATAGCGCACGCCCTTCTTCGCCGTGCCGTACATGGTGCCGACCTGAGATCTAAGCCCCTTGCCGAGGTCCTCAAGCCCCGCGCCGACGGTGAGACCGTCGTCCGAGAACGCCGACTGCGTCCTGCCGTACACGATCTGCAGGAACAGTTCGCGCATGGCGGTGTTGATGGCGTCGCACACGAGGTCGGTGTTGAGAGCCTCCAAAATGGTCTTATGGGGCAGAATTTCCGCCGCCATTGCCGCGGAGTGCGTCATGCCCGAGCAGCCGATCGTCTCGACCAAAGCCTCTTGGATCACGCCCTCCTTCACATTGAGCGTGAGTTTGCAGGCGCCCTGCTGCGGCGCGCACCAGCCGATGCCGTGCGTGAACCCGCTGATGTCGGTGATCTGCTTCGCGCATACCCACTTGCCCTCTTCGGGGATGGGCGCCGGGTCGTGCCACGGGCCCTTTGCGACGCAGGTCATCTCTTCCACTTCGCGTGAATATTGCATAAGATGAACCCTCCATGAAGATTTCGGTTGAATACCGTTTTGTATTGTACCACATTTTTCCGCAGATGACAAGTACACAGCCGCAAAAAGTTTGGAAATTTTGCGGCCGCGCGTCAGAGCCCTCCCCCTGCGTAAGGGGGAGGGGTAGCCCGCCTCTCTCTTGCCCTCCCCCTCTTGGGGAAAGTACGCCGACCGCCCATTCTTGCTTCCCCCTTTTGGGGGAAGTACCCCGAAGGGGGGATAGGGGTTTGCAGTTACACCGAACCCCCTCACTTCCGCATAAATGCGGAAGAGCTCCCCCAAGAGGTGGAGCCGAGAAAGGGTATGCATAAGACCTTCCCCCCGAGGGGGGAAGGCTTAGTAAAGCGAGGGGCGCCGCCCGCCCCGCCCTCATACCGAGGCTCCGCAGGAGCCGAGTGTATCTTTCCTTGTTTTACCGTACACGGCTATAAGATACGCTCGGGCTACGCCCTCGGTATGAGGAAACGGCCTCGTGCCGCTTCCCGCATTTCATACGGAGCGCCCGACCGCATTCGCAGTCGGGCGCTGTATTATTACGCCATTCCGAATTATTACGTCATTCCGAGCTTGCCGAGGAATCTCCTTATTCAGTGATCCTTTCCGTATTCCCACAAAATCATGTCAAGGATTTTGAACACGGTGTAATCGACATGATATTTATTCTTCACCCATTCCACAGCCTTCTTCAAATTTTGTTTCTCGGTCGAAATGAGTTCGTAGGTCTCTTCGATTGCAGGTCTCATACTGTAATGCCGTTTCCCCATTGCTCCAAGCGCTTCGTTTACATATGTATCATAGCCCAACGCGCACCCGTATGTTACCATGATGATTTTCCCGCACAGCGTAAGTGAACTTCTATCGTCTGCACCAAAACTGTCGCGGATCCGTTTTGCCAAACAACAGATCATGTCGATTTGTCCGTCCTTTACCATATCGAAACCATCAGAAAGCGGATTGATGTCTTTTAATGGTTTATAGTACGGATCAAATAAATTTTTGCACAGCGGAATGAGACTTTTATATGATTTTTCGGAAAGCAAACTCCCCCTGCATACCATACCCCAACTTGCAAGAAAACAATAGAGACTGCGGGCAAAATCGTCTTTTATTTCTTCGGTCAGTTTCTCGCCGTCTTCAACGATTCTTTTATGATAGTCATCGAACGACCTTTTGCAGTAATCATACGAGCGCATGCGATCGCTTTTTTCGTTGTCCCACTTTGCCATATATTCAGCGAGGTTTTTTTCAAATTCCATTTCCTTTTTCTCCTATGTTTTTATTTTTTCGGCTGTGCCGATAAAGCTGAATTTCGTTATGCGGTCATTCTTCGCGCTTCCAAGCGGAATTGCGGTGTGTGCGGGTCAAATAAACTGCCGCAACATTCGTCTTTGCAAGGGATTCGCTTACAAGCGGCGTCCCGCCCGCGCTCCAATTGTTCGTGTTCTCAAACGTCGCCTCCGTCAAAGAACTGCAACCAGAGAACGCCCCATCCCCAATGGAAGTCACGCTTGCGGGAATGACAATGCTTGCAAGGCTACTGCAACCATAGAACGCGCTGCTCCCTATCGTTTTAAGTTGACTTTCTTCGCCAAACGTCACGCTTTCAAGCCCGCTACAATTGTAGAACGCATAACTCCCAATCGAGGTCACGCTGTCGGGAAGGGCAATGCTTGTAATCAAAGAGCAATCACTGAACGCCCATTGTCCGATCTCTTCAAGTTTACTTTCATCGCCGAACGTCACGCTTTCAAGCCCATAGCACGATCTGAACGCACCTTCCCCGATCTCGGTCACACTGTCGGGGATCGTCACGCTTTTAAGCCCGCTACAACCCTCGAACGCCCGATCCCCAATCGAGGTCACGCCGTCGGATATCTCTATCCCCGCAAGTTTACTGCAATCGAGAAACGCGCCATTGCCTATCGTTTGCAATGCGCTCTCCCCTTCAAACAACACCGATTGAAGATTGTTACAACCGTAAAATGCGTATTCGCCGATCGAAAGAATGCTCGAAGCGATCGTGACCGATTGCAGGTTGGTAAACCCTTCAAAGGCGTAGTTTGCGATTGCCGTCACCGCTGCGTCGCTCGAGCCGAGATAGAGGTTGGTCATGTTTTGCGCGGCGGGTGTCGCCCCGAGGATCTCCCCATTCTCGATGATGAGAAGAGAATCCGACGTAATACTCAACGTCGCTTCCAATGTCGTAGTCTTATAAAACTCTTTCGTGAGCGTCGCCGTGACGGGATAGCCCCCCGGCTCCGTCTGCCCGTTGCCCGTGTAGACGATCTCCGTCCCCTCAGGCGCACCTTCCACTTCGAGCGACTTGGGCTCGCCGTCGTAATCGAATTTCTTGGATTCCAACTTCGCGCCCTCAAAGGTGTGGAACACGATTTTCACCGTCACGGAAAGGGACTGCCCGTCTTTTTCCACTGTGAAGGTATGCTCGCCCTCCTCTAAGAGTTCGGCTTGCACTTCCGCGGACAATTCGTCTTTGGCAAGATAAATCGTTTCGCTCGTCCCGTCCTCGCGTTCAACGCGCAGACGGAACTGCTCGTAGAAGGTATCGGGATAGAACTCTTGGGGATTGCCGCTGTAAACTTCCATCGAAACGATCGGCGGCCTCTTCAAAATGTTGATCTCGCACTTACAATCGCCGAACGCGCTATTGTTTGATTTAATGAGTTGGTCGCTGATCGTGAGCGTTTTAAGCGACGTATCGGGGTCGCGATAGAATTCTGCCGTCCATTTTTTGGGTACATAGTAAGAAACTCCGACGGTGGCTTCATAACAATCTTGCCACTCTTTGACCGAGATGGGTTTCCCGCTATATTTATAAGTTTTTCCGTTCGCTACTATTGTTTGATAATGATAGTACCAAGATGTTTTCCCTTTCGGTAAAGCAAAGTGATAGCTTCCGTAAGTATAACTCTGCACCTCGTTCGGTTCAATATCATCCGGCAAGTCACCGCCCGTGATAAATGTTTCCGTTCCGGACAATGTGTACGTTTCGGGAGAAACGCCGAAATAAAAGTGCATGAAGGTATCGGTCACTTCGATGCGGGGGATCGTGAGCGATTGCAAATTCGTACACGGCGCAAACGTGTTTTGCGCAATCGAAGTTACATTGACCCCGAGGACGATCTCCTGCACATTTTCGCACCCCGAGAATACCGAACGCGAGACGGACCCCCCGCCTATCGTGATTTTCTTTAAGCTCGTGCAATCCGAGAAAAGCGACCCGCCGAGCGTAACTATGTTATCGGGGAGGACCACCTCCTGCAGGAGGGAACACCCCGCAAAAGCGGAATCGCCGATCCGCGCACAGCTCGGAATATCGATACTCTGCAGTTTCATACAATAGCCGAACGCGGCCGCGCCGATCTCCACAATGGATTCGGGAAGGGTGATTTGCGCCATCGCACCGTAATAAAAGGCCCTCGACGCAATCGCGGTGACCGGTTTCCCCTCATAGTTTGCGGGTACGGTAACTTCGGGCAATGAACCCGTATAGGCAGTGACGACGTACCCGCCCCCGAGCTGTTCAAATTCAAAGGGAACAACGAGCGGGATCGTCTCGGTGACCCTATCTCCGCAGGGGCATTCCTTATGTTTCGTCCCCGTATCGGTTTCGCTCGCAGGCGTATCGATGATCCAATCGCCGTACTCATGCTCCGCCGTTTTGGGGATCACTTCCGTTTCGACTTTGCCGCAGGAGCAGGTGCGCTGTTTTTCGCCCGCAACAAGGTGGGTCGCTTCGCGGGTCACGCGCCAAGTTCCGTACTCATGCGCCGCCGTCTTGGGAATGGTCTCGTCGATATGATCCCCGCACGAGCAATATTTCCGCCGTGTGCCCGTCGTCGTATGCGTGGCAGGCGTAATAACTTCCCAATTTCCATAGGAATGGACATGCGTCGAGGGCGTGTTTTGCGTGCCGCCCGAGGGGTTCGCAGGCGTTTTGTCGCACGCCGCAAGGCCGAGGCATACACACATTGCCGCAAGCAATGTCATCAGCACGACCCAAAATTTCTTTTTCATGGTTTTTCCTCCGCACACTTGTAAATTTCAAGTTTCCTATATTATAGTCACAAATATGACTATTGTCAATCTTATGACATGATTTTATAATAAAATCATGATAAGTTATGCTCCGTTCTGGAGGACATTGAAAGCGCGCGGGGAGTCGACCTACACCTTGATTTACAAGCACGGGATCAGCAGTGCGACCGTCGACCGCATCAAAAAAGGCGGGGGGATCACCACCGCCAAACTCAACGACCTTTGTGCCATTCTCCGTTGCAGAGTGGAAGAGATCATCGAATATATAGAAAACTGACGCGCCCCGCGGATTTCGCGGGGCGCGCGGCGTATTCTGCTTGCGGGGCCCGCCGCGGCGGGGAGGGGGCACGATCCTGAAAAAGGGCGGCAAACGCCCGAAAAATCCGAAAAAAACCCAAAAAACGGCGCTAAAATCGTTGACAACCGCTTGACTTTATGGTATTATCAGTAGGCTGCGCAAAAAGGGCGCTTTATCGGGTTGCCCTCCGTGCGTATAGGGTTGAGGCGGGAAGTTACTGAAAAAGCGAGGCGAGAAAGCCCCTCGGCAGATAATTTCCGCTGACAAGTGTGGGAGCGTGACTCCTGCGACGAACCGAGGCTTTTGCGAGAAAACACCGCAAAAACGCGTGTTTTTTTGATGAGAGGTCCTCGATACGCACGGATAAGTTGACGCAAGCAAACCAAGTTCGGAAAGGAAAAGGAGAAAGGAAACAATGGCAAGTCAGAAGATCCGCATCAAATTGAGCGCGTATGACCATCAGCTGGTGGACGAGGCGGCGAGCCGCATCGTGGAGACCATGCAGAAGAGCGGGGCGAAGATCTCGGGTCCCATCCCGCTTCCCACGGAGAGGGAGATCGTCACCATCCTCCGCAGCCCCCATAAAGATAAGGACTCGCGCGAGCAGTTTGAACTGCGCACCTACAAGCGCATCATCGACATCTATTCGCCCAACGCGAAGCTGCTCGACAGCATCCATCTTCCCGCGGGCGTCGACATCAAAGTGAAACTGTAATACCCAACGGCGCCGGAGAGGCGGACGCGGTATTCGCAAATAAAAAGAAGGAGTGAACTTTATCCATGAGTAAAGCAATCATCGGCCGCAAAGCAGGCATGACGCAGGTGTTTGCGGAGGACGGCAAGATCATCCCCGTCACGGTCATCGAAGCGGGCCCCTGCCCGATCGTGCAGGTGAAGACGGCGGAGACGGACGGCTACGGCGCGCTCAAGCTCGGTTTCCTCGAAGCGAAGGAGAAATCGCTCACGAAGGCCGATCTCGGGCAGTTCAAGAAGGCGGGCGTGAAGCCCTGCAAGGTCCTCAAAGAGATCCGCACGGACAACACGGACGGCTATGCGGTCGGCGGCGTTCTGAAGGCGGATGTGTTCGCAGCGGGCGACCGTGTGGACGTCTCTGGCGTGAGCAAGGGCCACGGGTTCACGGGCGTCATCAAAAAGTGGAACCAGCAGCGCCTCAAGGAAACGCACGGTGTGGGCCCCGTACACAGGGAGCCCGGCTCGATGGGGTCGATCAGCGATCCCTCCCGCGTTTTCAAGCACAAGCACCTCGCGGGGCACTGGGGCGTTGAGAACGTCACCGTGCAGAACCTCGAGGTCGTGCGGGTGGACGCGGAGCGCAACTTCCTCCTCGTGAAGGGCGCGGTGCCCGGGCCCCGGGGGAGCGTCGTCACCGTCTCTCTCAGCGTGAAGAGCAAATAAGGAGAAACGATCATGGCTAACGTGAAAATGTATAACATGAAGGGCGAAGAGGTCGGCGATCTCGAGCTCTCGGACAAGGTGTTCGGCGCGGAATACAACGAGCCCCTCATCCATGAGGCGGTGGTGGCGTATCTCGCGAACAACCGCCAGGGGACGAAGTCGGCGCTCACGCGGACGGAGGTCCGCGGCGGCGGCGTGAAGCCCTACCGCCAGAAGGGCACGGGCCGCGCCCGCCAGGGTTCCATCCGCGCGCCCCAGTGGATCAAGGGCGGCGTGGTGTTCGCACCCAAGCCCCGCGACTTCTCCAAGAAGATGAATGCGAAGGCCCGCCGCGGCGCTCTCCTTTCCGCTCTTTCCAAGAAACTTGCGGACGGCGAGCTCATTGTCGTGGACGAGCTGAAAGTCGCCGCTCCGAAGACGAAGGAGATGGAGGCGTTCCGCAAGGCGCTCAAACTGGAAAAACGCACCCTCGTGGTGATGGACGAAGCGAATGCCGACGTCGTGCTCGCGGCGCGCAACCTTCCCACCCTCGCGACGATCTCGGTCGACGAGATCAACACCTACGAGCTGGTGGCGAACGCCGTCATCGTGCTCACGAAGGGCAGCGTCGAGAAATTGGAGGAGGTTTACGCGTGATGTTCCCCGAAGATATTATCTTGAAGCCCGTCCTCACCGAAAAGGGTTACGACGGCATCGCGGATAAGAAATACACCTTCACGGTGAAGCGCAATGCGAACAAGACGCAGATCAAGATCGCCGTGGAAAAAATGTTCAACGTGCGCGTGAAGAGCGTGAACACAGTCACGCAGCGCGGCAAGCTCAAGAGAATGGGCAGAAACGAGGGGTACACCCCCACGACGAAGAAGGCGATCGTGCAGCTGACGGAAGACAGCAAGGCGATCGAGGCGTTCAACTCGTTGTCTTAATCGGAGGAGAGAGTTATGGCAGTCAAGAGATACAAACCCACGTCTGCGGCGCGCCGCCTCATGACGGTCCCGCAGTACGGCGAAATTTCCAAAGAGAAGCCCGAACGCGCCCTCCTCGAGGACCAGCGGAAGTCGGGCGGCAGGAACAGCGCGGGGCGCATCACCGTCCGCCACATCGGCGGCGGCAACAAGAGGAAATACCGCATCATCGACTTCAAGCGCAATAAAGACGGTATCCCCGCGAAGGTCGCCTCCATCCAATACGATCCCAACCGCAGCGCCTACATCGCGCTCCTCGTGTATGCGGACGGCGAGAAGAGGTACATCCTCGCGCCCGTCGGCCTCAACAAGGGGGACACAGTGATGAGCGGCACGGGCGCGGACATCAAGGTCGGCAACAGCCTTCCCCTCTCCGAGATCCCCGTCGGCACGATGGTCCACAACATCGAGATGAAGCCCGGCCGCGGCGGGCAGATCGCGCGGAGCGCGGGCATCGCCGCCCAGATCATGGCAAAAGAGGGCGCCTACGCCACGGTGCGCATGCCCTCGGGCGAGATGAGGCTCATCCCCATCGGCTGCCGTGCGACGATCGGGCAGGTCGGCAACCTCGAGCATGAGATCATCCGCGTAGGCAAAGCGGGCAAGACCCGCCACCTCGGCGTCCGTCCCACGGTGCGCGGTTCGGTCATGAACCCGAACGACCACCCGCACGGCGGCGGCGAAGGCAAGAGCCCCGTCGGCCATGCAGGTCCCGAGACCCCGTGGGGCAAGCCCGCTCTCGGCTACAAGACGAGAAAGAAGAAGAATCCGACGAGCCGCTTCATTTTGAAGAGGATCAACTGATAGGAGGAAGGAAAAATGTCGAGAAGCATCAAGAAAGGTCCTTATGTCGAAGCCAAGCTGCTTTCCCGCATCGAGGCGTTGAACGAGGCGAACGAGAAGAAAGTGCTCAAGACGTGGTCGAGAGCGTCGACGATCTTCCCCCAAATGGTCGGACACACCATCGCCGTTTACGACGGGCGCAAGCACGTTCCCGTGTACGTGACGGAGGACATGGTGGGCTGCAAGCTCGGTGAGTTCGCGCCCACGCGGACGTTCAAGGGCCACACGGCGAAGACGACCACGCCCGGCAAATAAGGAGGAAACGGTATGGCGAGCAATATGAAGAAGAAGACCAAGAGGATCGCGGAGAACAAAGACACCCGCCCCTACGCGGTCGCGAAATACATCAGGATCTCTCCTTATAAGGTGAGGACGGTGCTCGATCTCATCCGCGGAAAGAGCGTGGCGGAGGCGGAGGCGATCCTCGGGAACATCCCCAACGGCGGCGCCGCTCCCACGAAGAAGGTGCTCATGAGCGCGGTCGCAAACGCCGAGCACAACCAGGGGATGGACAGAGGGGACCTCTACGTCGCGGCGTGCTTTGCCGACGGAGCGACGAGCCTCAAGAGAATGCAGCCCGTATCGAAGGGCAGAGGACATGCGATCCTCAAGAGAACGAGCCACATCACCGTCATCCTTGACGTGAAGAAAGCGGAGGGAAAACTGTAATGGGACAGAAAGTGAATCCTCATGGATTGAGAGTAGGCGTGATCAAAGGCTGGGATACGCAGTGGTACGCCGATAAGAAGGAGTTCTCGGCCTATCTCAAGGAGGACTACTCCATCCGCGACTATCTCAAACGGAAGTACTATCAGGCCGCCGTCTCCAAGATCCTCATCGAGCGCGCGGCGGGCAAGATCGTCGTCACCGTCTACACGGGGCGCCCCGGCGTCCTCATCGGAAAGGCGGGCGCGGAGATCGAGGTCATCAAGAAGAACCTCGCGAAGCTCACGGGCGGCAAGCAGGTGAGCCTCAACGTCACCGAGGTGCGGAAGATCGACGCGGACGCGCAGCTCGTCGCGGAGAGCGTGGCGGCGCAGCTCGAGAAGCGCATGTCCTTCCGCCGCGCCATGAAGCAGGCGATCGGCAAGACGATGCGCGCAGGCGTGAAGGGCGTGAAGATGCAGGTCTCGGGCCGTTTGGACGGCCGTGAGATCGCGGGCACCGAGCACT
>CANREU010000036.1 GCA_947629725.1 uncultured Clostridia bacterium | reverse complement strand
GTAGAGACCCTCGCTCCTGTACTTCGTTTTTTGCCTCCCCCCTTATACTTTCAACTCTTGCCCTCCCCCTGCGTCAGGGGGAGGGGTAGGGGTGAGGGTCCGCCCTCTTCATGCGCAAAACCTTTTTCGCCTGTCCACTTGCCTCCCCCCTTATACTTGAGGGGGGAGGGGAGGGTGAGGGGTGGCGGGAAAGAGCGAGATTCACTCCGCCGCGCAAGGCGCGGCGTCGGAATGACATAGTAGGAGCCGTTCAGAATGACGCGAAGAAGAGAACGGAATGACGCGGGGAGAGGCGCCGAAAAAAGGCACAAGCCCCGCAAGGGGGCGCCGAGAAAAGGCGCAAGCCCCAAGAGGGAAAGCCGAGAAAATCCCCGTAAAGGGGGAAATCGCACCCCATGTCGTAAAAATCAAGCCAAAAAGGAGGATCGTATGAAAATCGCACTCATCAACGAAAACAGTCAGGCGGCGAAAAATGCCGTCATCGAGGCGGCGCTCAAAAGCGTCGTCGTGCCTATGGGGCATGAGGTCGTCAACTTCGGCATGTACACGGCGGAGGACGAGCACCAGCTCACCTATGTGCAGATCGGCATCCTCGCCGCCGTCCTTTTGAACGGGGGGATCGTCGACTACGTCATCACGGGCTGCGGCACGGGGGAGGGGGCGATGCTCGCCTGCAACTCCTTCCCGGGGGTCATCTGCGGGCACGCGGAGGACGCGCTCGACGCCTACACCTTCGCCCAGATCAACGACGGCAACGCCCTCGCCATTCCCTTTGCGAAGGGGTACGGCTGGGGGGGAGACCTCAACCTTCGCTACATCTTCGAGAAACTCTTCTCGGAGCCCGCGGGGCAGGGCTACCCGAAGGAGCGCGCCGTACCCGAAAAGCGCAACAAGCGCATTCTCGACGAAGTGCGGAAGATCTCCTACCGTCCGCTCGCCGAAATTTTGCCCGAACTCGACCGCGAACTCGTGAAAGGCGCCCTTGCGGGGGACAAATTCCGCGAACTCTTCTTCGCAGGCTGCCGCGACGGAGCGCTCTTGAAGGCGGTGGAGACCGTCCTCGGCTGACCGAGAATAAGGCAATCCGTCCCCTTCCGCCGAAACGGAAGGGGATGTGAATTTCAAACAATTTTCACGCCTTTCCCAAAAAAATCGGAGAGGCGGTCTTTTTTGATGTTAATTCTCAAAAATTCTCATTTTCGGCGTGTTAGGATTGTGATTTTTGATATTTTACAATTATAGAAAAAGGCAATTTATGATTCACTTAATAAAATATTTTTTCTGCATATTCCTTCTGATTCAACTTTATTATTTTATCTAAAAAAGAAAGATTGACCATATTTTTTTGCGGAAATAGGTCGAAATCGGCATTGATATGGACAATTCTACCTTTTTCTATGGACATATTGACTTCTCGCGCTACGCGCACTATCATAAGCCACACGGTAAAATAGGAACAATATTTGTTTGTTCCGAAAGCCGCTGAAAACGCGAAAACAAGGATGGGTCGGAGAGGCATGAATAACGGGCGGAACGGGGCAAAGCAGGTGAAATTGGAGGCGCGCGGCGTCCTTTTGGACGGGCGTGCCGAGGTGCTCTTGTGCGGGTCTCTCTTCTATTTCCGCCTTCCGCGCGCGGTTTGGCGGGATCGCGCCGAGAAGCTCGTGCGGGCGGGGTATAACTGTGTGGACGTCTACTTCCCGTGGAACTATCACGAGCGGGAAGACGGCTCCTTCGACTTTACGGGCGAAAGGGACGTGCGCGCCTTCCTCGAGACGTTGCAGGCGGCGGGGCTCTATGTCGTCGCCCGTCCGGGGCCCTATATCTGTTCGGAGTGGAACGGCGGCGGGATCCCCGCGCGGGTGCTCGAATCGGGCGCTCCCATCCGCTGTGCGGACGAAGCCTTCCTTTCCGAGGCGGAGAAGTGGTACCGCGCCATTCTCCCCGTCATTTCCCCCTACACCTACGACAAGGGGGGGAATATCATCCTCTTGCAGCTTGAAAACGAGCTCGATTTCTTCGACTGTCCCGCCCCGCGCGCGTATATCGCACGCCTCCTTTCTCTCGCGCGCGAATATGTGCGGGAGATCCCCTGCTTCTGCTGTGCGGGCCAGTATGACGCAGAGGGCGCGGGCGGCTTCACCGATGGGGTGGAGGCGACCCTCAACTGCTATCCCGACAGTCTCGACAACACCTTCGACGGCGAGCTGCAGGCGTATGCCTACCGCTTTGCGAAGCTCGGCAAGCCTCTCCTCGTCTCGGAGACCAACCGCGATCATTTCCTTCTCCGCAGGGAGCTCTCCTGCGGCGCGAAGCTGCTCGGTGCCTACAATCAGGCGGCGGGCGTGAATTTCGACTATCAGCAGGCGATCAACAACTGGGGTTCTCCCGACTCTCTCATTGCGACGGTCTACGACTTCTGGTCGATGATCGACGCCGCGGGCGGCTACCGTCCCGAAGCGGAGGAAGGGGCGCTCTTCGGCGCGTTTTTGCGCACGGCGGGGGAGGCGCTGGCGGCGGCGGTGCCCGCGGGCAGCGTACAGCCCGACTACTGTGAGTTTACGACGACGGACGGCGGCCTTCGCGTGCTCTCCCTTGCGGGGGACGGCGCGGCGGTCTGCGCGCCCAACTTCTCCGACAAGGCGGGGAAGATCTCCGTCTCCTACGCGGGGCGGACGGTGACGGCGGAAGTCCTTCCGCAGCGCGCCCCCTTCTTCCTCTTCGACCTCGACCTCCGCTCCTGCGGCATTCCCGCCCGTCTCACGCGGGCGAACTGCGAACCCGTGTATGCGAGCGAAACGGAGCTCGTGTTCCATGCGGAGGGGCAGGGGGAGATCGGGCTCGACTTCGGGAGCGGCGAGGAGCTCGTCACCTCCGAAAAAACGCTGCACGGGGTGCGGATCCGCTTCTTAAAGAAGGCGGAGGCGCTCGCCGCCGTTTCGGCGGAAGTGCCCGTTCCCGCCGTGTACCGCGGGGAAACACTCATGGAGATCTCCGCCGCCCCTCTTCCCGAAAAGAGGGAGCTGTCCCCCGAAAAGGGCACCTATTTCACGGCGCTCGGCATAAGGGAAGGGCTCGCGGAGTACTCCGTGCGCGTCCCCGAGGGGAAGGGGCTCTACCTCGAAGGCCCCTGCGATTTCCTCCGCGTGTCTGCGGACGGCGCGCCCGCCGAGACGGTGTATGCCGACGGGCGGGACCGCTACTACGAGCCCTGCGGAACGGGCGCGTGGGAGGTGTGCGCCGAGAAGTGGGGGCACAGCAATTTCGACGATCCCCAGTCCCCGTCGCTGCGCGCCGCGAGCAGAAAGGGGGTCCTCTCCTTCTCCGCCGCGACCCGCGAGAAGATCGGGCGGTGCGACTTCCGTCTCCTCGATACCTTCGGGGAGAAGACGGTTTCGCTCTCCGAGGGCTTCCCCGTCCGCCTCGGCGTGGAGAAGTGGAATTCCACGAGGAAGCCCGTCGTCTGCTCCTACACCTTCCCCGTGAAGAGGGGGAAGGAGCGGATCGTCCTCCATACGACGGAAAACACCGACGTCGCCGTCTACCTCGAGGGCAAGCTCCTCGGCATGTGCGACTTCGGTAAATTCGAGATCACGAAGTATCTCAAAGAGAATGAGGAAAAGCGGCTCACCCTCGTCTACCGCAAGAAGGTATGGACGCAGAACTGCGGTGAGGCGGTGCTCTACCGTCTCACTCCCGCCTCCGTATTGCACGTGCGTGCGGTGACGGGGAAGGAAGTGGGCGCGGTGCGCGCGGAGGGGGAGAAGCTCTCCCTGCCCCTCTCCGTGGAGACGGAGTGCGGGCTCGTTCTCACGGTGAAGACCCAAAAGGAGGGCTTCATCCGCCTGCAAGGGGAGAACCTCTCCCTCACCTGCGCGGCGGGGGGACGGGTGGTCGGAAGACTGCAGCTCGGCTGGAAAAACACTCCTGCGGTGAACGGCGGAGAGGCGAACGAACTCTATTGGAACCCTGTTTGGGGAGAGAAGTTATATCTCTATGCGCGTCCGCTCTGTTCAAAGGCGCGTCTCACGGGCGCAGAGCTCGTAACGGCATTGTAAAATTTATCGGGGAGACCCGAAAAAATAGGAGGAAGTTATGAAAAAGAAGGTTTTGGCAGTTGCCGCCGCTACCGTTATGGCCGCGACGGCGGTAGGCGCCCTGGCGGGCTGCAAGGATCCGAAGACTACGATCTCCGTCTTCCTGCTTGCGAACTCCCACGAGATGGAGTTCTACCAGGACTACTTCAAGGAAATGGAGAAGCAGTTGAAGGACGAGGGTCTTGAGTACAAGATCGACTTCAGCGGCGAGCAGGAGGGCAACTACTACGACAACCTCGACGCGGATATTCAGGGCGGGAGCATCCCCGACATCTTCTATGTCCGTCCCAACGAGCTGATGCTGTACAAGTCGAACATCATCGACCTGCAGGACTATGCGGATGAGTACGGTTTCACGACGGACGCGACGAAGCAGATCGCCGACCTCAACGTGATCTACCCGACCGCGCTCGACATGTATCGCTTCAACCCGACGACGGGCGAAGTCGGCAATCCCGCCGATCACCTCTACGCCTTCCCGAAGGACCTCTCCACCCAGCAGCTCGGCTACAACAAGAAGCTCCTTCAGAAGTACGAGCAGACGATCAAGGCGACGAAGAACGCCGCGGGCACGGCGAACCTCAAGATGCCGTGGGACATGGATTTCAAGACCGAGAACTACTCTTGGGAAGACTTCAAGATCATGTGCAAGGCGATCGCGGATAAGATCGTTGCGGATAAAGAGACGAACAAGGTCTATCCCTGCGACGTTCCTCCGATCGAGGTCCTCGCGCGCTCCTACGGCACCGAACTCATCGACCTTACGAACGGCAGGAAGGAAGGCAAGGTGACGAGCGTTGCCACGGGCGCTTTGAACGACGCGATCAAGTTCCAGGCGGAGTTCCTCGACTGCGGCGCGGGCGACTATGAGAACGCCACCTACGCCAACTTCTCGGCGGGCAAGGTCTGCTTCTACGGCGCGGTCGGTTCGTGGGAAGTCGCGGACTACAACACCCTTCTCGGCGAAGGCCAGTGGGACGTGATGCCGTGGCCCACCAAAGACGGCAGCACCGATTGGACGGGACTCATCACTTCCGCGGGTTACGTCATCTCCAAGAACTGCGCGGAGAAATATCCCGAGAAGTGCGAAGTCGCGAAGCGCATCGCCCTCTCCTTCATGTCCGCGGATACGCAGGACTGGCTCGTGAAAGAGGAGAAGATCTCCCTTCCTCTCCGTGAGACCGTGAAGGACGACTACCTCGAGCAGGACGACGTGTATTCGCCCGCAAACCGCTGGGTCTTCATCAACGTCATCAACGGCGACAACGGCGAATTCCCCGCGAAGTACTCCACCTACGACAGCAAGTGGCTCGGCCCGCTCGACGACGCGCTCGCCGAGATCTGGGGCACCGAGAAGGGCGGCAAGGGCAAGGCTCTCGCCAAGTTCAACAGCACGACCTGGTCGTCGGTCGCAAGCCAGATGCAGGCGCAGTACGACGCCACGAAGAACTACTGATCCGCATAAGGAGACGAAAGCATGGAATCCGAAAGTTTGAATTCGGAAGTCCTCGCCGCTGAGGCCGCGGTCGATGCGGCCGCCGAAGTGGAGGCGGAAACGCCTCCCGCGGTTGCGGCGGGTCCCGAAAGAAAGAGAAAGAAGGGCGGCCTGAAGAGGGGAGAGAACCTCATCGGCTGGCTCTACATCTCCCCGATGATCGTGGGGATCCTCGTCTTCACGGCGATCCCCCTCATCATGTCGATCATCTCGATCTTCTATCACTGGACGGGCAGCGTCGGGCTGTTCGATCCCGAGACGACGTGGGTCGGGTTCGGCAACATCAAGTCCATCTTCGGCGGGCTTGAGGCGGAGACCTACTGGAAGGCAGTCTTGCACACCTTCGTCTATGCGATCCAGCTCCCCGTGGGGCTCGTGATCGGGCTCTTCCTCGCGCTCGCGATGAACCGCAACATGAAGGGCGTACAGACCTTCCGCGTGCTCTACTACCTCCCCGGCGTCATGAGCGTCGTCGCGGTCACCATCGTGTGGCAGGCGCTCTTCAAGGGGGACGGCTACATCAACGGCGCGCTCGGCCTCATCGGGATCAAGCCCTTTGGCTGGCTCACCACCAAAGTGGGCGCTGCACTCACCGTGAACCTTCTCCTCATCTGGAAGGGGGTCGGCTACACGGCGCTCATGTTCGTCGCGGGTCTTCAATCGGTCTCGACCGACCAGATCGAGGCGGCGAAGATCGACGGTGCGAGCAGCTGGACCATCCTTTTGAAGATCACCGTTCCCGCCCTCTATCCCATTTTGTTCTACCTGTTCGTCACGGGACTCATGGGGGCATTGCAGATGTTCAACGAACCGTACATCCTTCTCGGCGACGGCTACGGCCCCGGCAAGATCGGCATGACGGCGGTCGGCTTCGTGTACGACCAGTTCGGTCAGAACGACCTCGGCCTCGCCTCGGTCGGCGCATGGGTGCTGGCGTTCATGATCTTCGTCGTCACCGCCATTCAGATGTATGTGGATAAAAAGAGGGAGGCAGACTGATATGGAAGAGATCTTGCAAGAAGCCGAAGAGCGCGAAGAACTCTCCGCCGTTGCGGAAGGACCCGCTCCCGTAAAGCCCAAGCGCCGCATTAAGCCCGGGCTCATCGGCAACATCATCGTCACCATTCTGCTCTCGCTCGGCGCCGTCATCATGCTGTTCCCCTTCCTTTGGATGGTGCTCGCCACCTTTAAGCCGGGCACGGAGATCTATTCGGACGCCCTCTTTCCAAAGGAATGGCAGGTAAGCAGCTATGCCGAAATGTGGAAGTGGTGCGACAGAAACATGGACGGCGGCTTTATCCGCGGCTTTTTCAACAGCGTGCTCACTACGGTCCCCGTGGTGGCGATCCAGATCGTCGTCTCCGCGTTTGCGGCGTATGCGTTCGCGAAGCTCGATTTCAAGGGCAAGAACATCATGTTCCTCCTCATGCTCGCCACGATGATGATCCCCTTCTCGGTGATCATGTTGCCGCAGGCATGGTTATACGGGCAGATGCACCTCACGAGGGGCCCGCTCGCCATCATGATCCCGAAGTTCTTCGGGGCGGTCGGCACGGTGTTCTTCCTGCGACAATTTTTCTACAGCATACCCGACAGTATCTCGGAAGCGGCGCGTCTCGACGGCGCGGGCTACACGCGGACCTTCATCTCCGTGCTCCTGCCCCTCGTGATGCCCGCCATCGCAACGCAGGCGATCCTCTCCTTCATCGGCAACTGGAACGACTTCCTCGGCCCGATGCTCTTCGTTCGCGATAAGCACTGGTTCACCCTTCCCCTCCTCGTCAACCGTTTGAACAACGGCGGCGGGAGCCTTTTGGAAGTGCCCCGTGCGCTCGCGGCGTCTCTCATTTCGCTCGTTCCGATCGTGGTGGTGTTCGCGGTCTTCCAGAAGAAGATCGTCGGCTCGATCGTGTTCTCCGCCGTCAAGGGCTGAGCGAAGTAAAAAATCAGGAGGAAAATTATGGTAAAATGCAGTTGGAAGAGGATGGGAGCCATCGCAACGTGCTCCTTCCTCCTCGCGGGCGCGGCAGCGGGCGGTATCGCCACGCTGCCTGCCCGCGCGGCTGTCTCCCGCAGCTCCTACACGGTGGACCTTGCAAAGCCCCTGCAAAACTTCAACGGCTGGGGGCTCTCCCTCTCGTGGTGGGCGACGGAGATCGGCAATTGGACGCGCGTCGGCTCCTCGGGCAAGGAAAAGCGCGAGGAGATCGCCGAGGCGCTCTACGGCAAAACGGGCCTCGATCTCAACATCGCCCGCTATAATGTGGGCGGCGGCGACGATCCCACCCACGTCCACATGTCGGACGACCGCAACACCCCCGGCTGGCGGGGCGCGACGGAGGTCACCGACGAGACGACGGGTCTTTCTTATTTGGAGCAGGACGACAACTACTACTTCGGCGATCCCGACGCCGATCCCTCCACATGGGCGGATTGGACGGAGATGCCCGACTACCGTCAGCTCTGGGTCCTCAACTGGATCCAGGAGAACTACGCGAACCGCGACGAGAGCGAGCAGGACGACTATCTCACGGAGTACTACTCCAACTCGCCTCCCTATTGGATGACCGTAACGGGCTGCACCTCGGGCGGCGAGGGCGCGGGGACCAACCTCGTGGACGACGAGCTCCACAATCAGATGTTCGTCGACTACTTCCTCGACGTGTATGAGTATCTCGTCTCGCAGGGCTTCGAGCTCCATAACCTTCAGCCCTTCAACGAATCGGGTTCCTACTACTGGGGTAAGGGCGGCGACCAGGAAGGCTGTTACTTCTCCCCCCGGCAGAAGGTGCGCGTGCTCGAACTCCTCCGCGAGGAGATGGCGGAGCGCGGCATCGAAGAGGAGTATAACTGGGGCGACGAGACCAACCCCAACGTCGCATGGGACCAGTACGGCGAAGCATACGGCGCCACGGGCCATCACGGCACCAAAGGCAGTGAGATCATCTCCGGGGCAGACCGTTTCACCTACCACACCTATTGGTACGACATTAGCTCCGTGCAGAGGCTCTACCGTCTCGCCCAGTCGCTCGGAACGGAGATCGAGATGTCCGAGATCTGCTGGTCGGAAGCGGCGGACGACGGCAGCAAGAAATACGATCCCGATTCCCTCACCACGGGCTTCAAATACACGCAGAACATCATCGACACGGTGAAGCACGGCGGCGTGAACGCCTTCATCTTCTGGCAGGGCATGGAGGACATGGTCGGCCAGATGAAGGGCGGCACCAACTACGGCCTCATCCAGGGCGTGTATTACGATCAGGCGGCGGCGGAAGGCATGGGGACCGACCTCGCCGCGATGGGCCTCACCTATCAGGACTACGTCCTCTCGAAGGCGTACTACATGAGCGGGCAATACACGAAGTATATCCGCCCCGGCTACACCATCATCGACGTAGACGAGACCAACACCCTCGCGGCGCTCTCGCCCGAGAGGGACACTCTTGTCGTCGTAAAGCAGAACAACAGCGACCACGCCGATTCCTTCAAGCTCGCCTTGAACGGATTTAAGGCGGATTCCGTGGAGAAAGTGTACACGGATAAGACGCACAGCTGGACGAAGACGAGCGCCACGACGGACGGCAGCGCCCTCTACGACACCGCGAGCGCACACTCCGTTTCCACCTACATCCTGCACGGCAAGACCACGGCGGGGGAGGGGCGCTTCGTCGACGAGTCCGCCTTCACCTCCAAGGGCAGCCTTGCGGCGGTGAACACCGCCCTTGAGAGCGGCGGCGAGGCCGAACAGTATTACTATGTGAGCACGGGCGGCTTCGGCACGAGCGGCGGCAACGCGCGCTACTACGGCGACACGCTCTCTGCCGACACCACCAAGTCCACGAGCGCCTATGTGGCGTTCCGCTTCTACGGCACGGGCTTTGCCGTGACCGCTCCCGCCAAGAAAGATGCGGGCGACCTCGATGTTTGGGTCGACCCCGAAGGGGACTTCACGGGCTCGGGCGACGCCACCGGCACCGCGCACGCCTATCAGGCGTCGCAGGAAAACGGCAAGGTCGTCTATGAGAGCAAGAACCTCACGGAGGGCTGGCACACCGTCTATTTGAAGGCAAAGACGGACTCTTCGAGCCACCACTGGGTCAATTTCGACGGCGTGTTCGTCTACTCTTCGGCAGACGACGCGGCGGCGGAGAGCGCGAGCCTCAAGATCACCGACGCGGCAGCGGCGGGCGATAAACTCGCCTTCACCTATGAGAGCACCCTTTCGGACTACACCCTCCACGCGCAATACCGCCTCGAGGGCGCGGACGAATGGACGAAGGGCTCCGAAGCACTTTCGGAGGGCAAGGGCACCGTTTCGGGCCTTGAGAGCGGCAAGAAGTACGAGGTCCGCATCCTCGCGGAGAAAGAGGGCTCCGAGCCTCTCGTCTCCGCTCTTGCGGCCGTCGTCACCCTTCCCCAGAAAGACGGCGTGCTCTACTTTGTGGACTGCGGCACGGCCGATCCCTCTTCGCTTTCGGACGGCGCCGTCCTCGGCACCCTGCAGAGCTCGTCCGACCGTTCTGACGGCACCGACGTCCTCACGGGCAAGAGCTGGGGCTACACCAACACGTTCAGCGGCGCGGGGCACTATTCCGAGAACGACGCGATGACCTCCATGTGGAGCTACGACCAAGTCACCTCTGGAAGCCTTGCCTACAACTTCACCATCCCCGAAGCGGGCACCTATAAGGTCCTCGTCGGCTTCTTTGCGGGTCCCTCGTGGGGTTCGAGAACGGAGCACGTGAAGATCGGCTCCACGGTGGATGAAGACGTCACCCTCCTCGACAGCGCCTACCTTCTCAAGACCTATGAGGTGACGACGGGCGGCGCGGATGAGACCCTCACCCTCACCCTCACGAAGGCGGACAACAACGCGGCGCAAATTTCCCTCATCGCCATTGTGGAAACGGGCGCGGAGAAATTCCCGATCTACACCTCGGGCGCTTCCAACTACAACTCGCAGGGCGCTTCCTCCGGACGCATCAAGGTCGGTGCGGACGTCCTCGACGAGGCGAAGAAGCAGGCGTTCACCGTGTACTATTCGGACGGCTCTTCGGATACCTCCCTCTTCGCGGCGAATGCGGCATCCGTCGCTCCCGTCTTTGCGGAGGCGATGGCGGCGGGCGACACCTTCGACGTCGTCTACACCAACCCCACACTTCCCGACGTGCACCCGCAGATCACCTACACATGGTACATCGAGGGCGGGCAGGAGCTCTACTACAACATCGACTGCGGCTTTGTCACTACGGAGAAAACGCCTCCCGACGACGCCACGGAGAAGGGCTCCTTGCAGAGCACCACGCGCGACAGGGTGTTCGGAGAAGACGCCGCAGCCCACACCTCTTGGGGCTACACGGGCGGCAGCAAGGGTATCAACTGGGACAACGATAACTCCAACGAGTGGTCTATCCGCGAGGGCGACGCGACGACCAAGACCCTCACCTATAAGATGACGGGCTTCAAGGCGAACGAACCCCTCAAAGTGATGACGGGCGGCCATATGCACCAGGATTGGGGCGGCAGAGCGTATTCCGTCACCTGCAACGGGACCAACGTCGGCACCATTACCCTTCCCGACCACACCGATACCCGCGTGTATGAGACGTACACGGGCATCACGGCGGACGCGCAGGGCGAGCTCGAGATCGTCTTCAAGGCGACGTCGGGCGACGCGCCTCACGTCGGCTATATCAAGGCTTGGA
>CANREU010000035.1 GCA_947629725.1 uncultured Clostridia bacterium | reverse complement strand
ACCGTTCCCCTCTCCCACATGCCGAGCTTTATGAAGAGCGCGTCGCGAAGGTAGAGGCGGAGCGCCGCGAAAAACGCAGCCCCGTCTGCCGATTTTTCGATCTCGCGGCAGAGGGTCGCCTTGTCCTCCCCCGATAAAAACCGCTCCGCAAGGGGGAAGAGCCCGCCGCCGAGGAGGCGCTCCGCAAGGGAGACGACCCCGCCGCTCGCCGCGGCGGCACGCCGCGCTTCCTCCTCTTTCGCCCCGCCGCGGAGGAGGGCGGAACACACCTTCTCCTCCGAAAAGGGCGGCTCCGTGACCGTCCGCACGCGGGAGAGCACGGTGGGGAGCACGGGATAGCGGCTCACCGCCCCGAGCAGGAAATACACCCCTTCGGGGGGCTCCTCCAACAGTTTGAGCAGTTTATTTTGCAGAAGACGGGTGACGGTGTCGAACCCGTCGAGCACAAAGAGCTTTTTGTTCCCCTCGACGGGGCGCAGCAGGCTCTCGTCGACGATGCGGGCGCAGTCGTCCGCAGTGAGCTTCCCGCCCTCCGCGGGGAAGAACAGGCAGTCCGCATATTGCTCCCGAAGGATGAGTTCCCTCGTCCGCGAGCCCTCCTCCGCCCCGAAGAACGCCGCGGCGCACACCCGCAGGAGGGCGCGGAGATACTTGCCGTCCGCAAAGACGACGAGCGTCGCATGGGCGGGCTCTCCCGAGGAAAAGGCGCGGCGCGCCGAGGTTTCGTTCAAAAGCTCCTTCATGGTCTCTCCGAATACATGGGGATGGCGCCCGCGGGGGCGTTCTCCTCCACCCTCCCGCCGCCGAACGCTTTCAGAAGACGGGAGAGCTTTTTGAGTTCCCTCTCCTTCGTGCAGGGGGAGAGGTAGAACATGAGATAGTTTCCGTCGTCGAACTCGGGATATACTCCGTGCGCCTCCAGATAGCGCGCCGCTTCATGCGACCGTTCCCCGAAGGGGACGAGGATCTTGCTCCAATCGTCGTTTTTTACGCACCCATGTGCGCATTTGAAGGCTTCCGCCGCCCGCTCGATCTTCTCGTTGCGAGGGTATTTGAAGGCGTATTCCACGCTCGCCATGATGGGATAGGAGGGGGACGTCGTGCGGAAACAGAGCGCCCCTTCGCGCAGTTTTTCCGCCCACTTTTTCTCCTTTGCGGAGACGAGCGCCCCCTGCGTGAGGGCGGGGAGGGACTTGTGCGCACCGTCCACCCACAAATCGGCAAACTTTCCCGCGTGCGCCGCCGTAAAGTGCAGATGGCTCCCGTGTGCGCCGTCGACGGCGAGGGGTTTCCCCGCCCCGCGGCAGAGCGCCGCCGCCTCTTCGAGGGGAGCGAAAAAGCCGTAGTAGTCGGGTGAGGTGAGGAGGAGGGCGTCCGCCTCTTCCAGCGCCGCCGCGATCTCCTCTTTTTGGGGCTGCGCGGGAATGCCGCGCACGGTCTTTTGGGGGATGGGGCAGAGTTTCAGCCCCAAAATTTCGCACCCGCGCGAAACGCTCGGGTGGGAAAAGACGGGAGCCGCGATCCTCTTCGCCCCCGCCGCGCGGAGGGCGTAGAGCATGGCGTGCACCCCGCAGGTGCTCCCGTCGGTGAGGAGAAAACTCGCCGCCGCCCCGAGGATCGCCGCAAGATCCCTTTCCGCCTCCGCGATCGCGCCGCGGGGGGAGGAGAGGTCGTCCGAATAGGAGAGCTCGGTGATGTCCGCGCCCGCCCGCTTATGCCCCGGGGTGTGGAAGGAGACGTGCTTCTTCTGCGCGCGGAGCATCGCCGCGATGCGGCAGTCATCCCGCATAGAAGGTGTCCGCAAGGTAGCGGAGGAAGGAAACGGGCTCGTATTTGAGGTCGCCGAGCCGCTTTCCGTTGTTGAAGAGCATGAGGCAGAGGTCCTTCGTTGCGGTCCCCGTCTCGGTGGAATAGGTGTAGAGATCGCCGATCCTGCCGAGGTTGCCGAGCCCCACCGCAAAGGCGCAGGGTTCCCCCTCCTCCGCGGGATAGTCGATATAGGTGAGTTTTTCCGCCGCGAACGCCTCTTGGACGGCGAGGTAGTCGTCGCGGAGTTTTTTCACGCGCTCCGCCTCGGAACGCACCCCCGCCTCGAATTTCGCCGAACTGAAGCGGAAGCGGTTGTCCTTTCCGTTGCGCGCCGAGAACGCCGCGCGGACGGGCTCTTCCATAGGCTCCGCCGCCTCCCGCCAATTTGCGCCGAAGAACTTCGCGAGTTCCTTTTCGACGTCTTGGAAGAAGACGCGCACGTCGAGCGCGTTGCCGATGGAGCCCTCGTCCGCATAGTCGGCGGGGCCGAGGGGGCGCTGAAGGTCGGAATCGTACCCGTACCCCGCGATCGTCCAGAGGTCGGAGACCTCCGTCACTTCCGTCTCGGGGTCGTCCTTATCCTGATTGGAGACGAAGATCACCGTCCCCTCCCCCGCCGCGCGGCGGGCGGCAAAGGCGGCCTCCGCCATATACCCGCTCGTGAAGTTCTCCACGGTGACGGAGAGCACGTCGTAGGAAAAGGCCTTCTTGGAGACGAGCTCGTCGTCGAAGGAGTTCGCGCGCTCGGTCGCATTGAGGCCCGCGTGCCCGTAGACGATGAACGTCTGCCCGTCGGTGGCGCGGGTGCGCACCATCGTGAAGAACACCGAGAGCGCCGCGATCGCAAAGACGACCGCGACAAGGATCTTCAGCCAGTCGTAGGAGAGCATATTCGCGAGACGGTGTTTTGTGACTCTTGCGTCCATTTTTCTCCTTATCCTGCCCGTGAAAAACGTGCAAACGCGGACATGGGTATCCGAAAAATCATTTCTTGGGTTTCATCGTGGGGAAGAGGAGGACGTCGCGGATGCTCCTGCTGTCCGTGAGGAGCATGGCGAGACGGTCGACCCCCAGCCCGAGCCCGCCCGTGGGGGGCATGCCGTGCTCGAGCGCGTCCAGAAAGTCCTCGTCGACCTCGGCGTTCGCGCCCTGTGCGCGCTTCTTCGCCGCCTGCGCCTCCATGCGGGCGCGCTGGTCGACAGGATCGTTGAGTTCGGAGAAGGCGTTCCCCATCTCCATGCCGAGAATGAAGTATTCAAACCGCTCCGTCATGGAGGGGTCGGCAGGCTTGCGCTTTGCGAGCGGGGAGATCTCCACGGGGTAGTCGTAGATGAAGGTGGGCTGAATGAGCTTGTCCTCCGCGAACGCGTCGAAAAACGCGGCGAGGATGTGCCCCTTCGTCTTCTTCCCCTCTTCGAGCTCCACCCCCTTTTCGGCGGCGAGCTTTTGCGCCGTCCCGTCGTCGGGAACTTCCGAAAAGTCCACCCCGCTGTACTTTTTCACCGCCTCCGTCATGGTGAGACGGTCCCAATGCGCGAGGTCGATGGTCTCCCCCGCATAGGTTATCGCGGTCGTCCCGCAGGCCCTCTGCGCCACGAAGCGGTAGAGCTCCTCCACGAGGTCCATCATCGCGTGATAGTCGGCATACGCCTCGTAGATCTCCACGGTGGTGAACTCGGGGTTGTGGCGGGCGTCCATCCCCTCGTTGCGGAAGATGCGCCCCATCTCGTAGACCTTCTCGAAGCCGCCCACGATGAGCCGCTTCAGGTAGAGCTCCGTCTCGATGCGGAGGTACATGTCGAGCCCGAGGGCGTTGTGGCGGGTCTTGAACGGGCGGGCGTCCGCGCCGATCTCGAGGGGGAGGAGGATGGGCGTCTCCGCCTCGACAAAGCCCCTCCCGTCCAAAAATTCACGGATGGAGGAGACGATCTTCGCCCGCTTGTAGAACACCTCCCGCACGTCCCCGTTCATGATGAGGTCGAGGTGGCGGAGGCGGTATTTCATGTCGACGTTCGTGAGCCCGTTGTATTTTTCGGGCAGGGGCAAAAGCGCCTTCGAGAGCATGACGATCTCGGTGGCGTGCACGCTCACCTCCCCCGTCTGCGTCTTGAAGACGAAGCCCTTCACGCCGACGATGTCGCCGATGTCATAGTCTTTTTTGTAGGAGGCGTACTCCTCCTCGCCCACATCCTGCCGCGTGACATAGATCTGGATCTGCCCCTCGCGGTCGGAAATGTGCGAAAAGGACGCCTTGCCCATGATGCGGCGGGACATCATCCGCCCCGCGACGGCGACCGTTTTGCCCTCAAACTCTGCGAAGTTTTCCTTGATCCCGCCCGAATGCGCCGTGACGGGGTAGCTCGTCGTCTTGTAGGGGTCCTTCCCCTCGGCGGCAAGTTTCGCGAGCTTTTCGCGGCGGATGCGCGCCTGCTCGATGAGCCCCTCTTCTCCGTTGATCTCTTCCATAGCTCTTTGTTACTCGATCTTGAGGATCTTCAATTTGTATTCAAAGTTGTTGGGCGCCTTCACGGTGACGACCGCCCCCGCCTTCTTGCCGAGGAGGGCCGCCCCCACGGGGCACTCATTGGAGATGATGTTATGCATCACGTCTGCCTCGGTGGAGCCCATGATGGTGTACACCTGCTCCTCGTCGAGGTCCTCGTCGTACACGGTGACGACCGAGCCGAGATGGACGACGGAGGTATCGTCGTTCTCCTCGATGATGACGGCATTCTTGATCTGATAGTCGAGTTCGACGATCTCGCCCTCGTTTGCCGCCTGCTCGTTGCGCGCCGCGTCGTATTCGGCGTTCTCGGAGAGATCCCCGTGGCTGCGCGCCTCCTGGATGCGCTCGATGATCTCCGCCCGCTTGACGGTGGTGAGATATTTGAGCCTCTCCTCCGCCTTCTTCTTCGCGTCGTCCGTCATGTAAAACTTGTCTGCCATCTTACTCTTTACCCCTTTTCCGCCGCGCTTTCCGCACGGACGATTTATAAAGACGACCGTGATTTCCTTTGGAAACCACGGCGAAGTCCGTCTGCATGGTCTATTATATCCCTTTTGAGGGGGATTGTCAACCGCTTTCCTTGCCCGCGCGCTATTTTTGCAAACTTTGCACAAAGCGGGCAATGCGCCGCGCCGCCTCCTCGAGGTCCTCCATGCCCGTCGCATAGGAACAGCGGACGTGATATTTGCCGCACTCCCCGAAGGCGCTCCCCGGGACGACGGCGACCTGCTCCTCTTTTAAGAGCCGCTCGGCGAATTCCTCCCCCGTGAGCCCCGTCTTTTCCACCGAGGGGAAGGCGTAGAACGCCCCGCGCGGCTCGAAGCACCCGAGCCCCGCCCCGCGCAGCGCCTGCACGAGAAAGCGGCGGCGCCTGTCGTATTCCTCCCGCATCGCCTCCACCGAGCGGAACCCGTCCGCAAGCCCCCCCGAGAGGGCGGCGACGGCGGCATGCTGGGAGACGCGCGGCGCGCAGAGGGCGGTGTATTGGTGGATCTTGAGCATCGCTGCGTCGACGGGCGCGGGAGCGCAGGCAAAGCCGATCCGCCACCCCGTCATCGCGAACGCTTTGGAAAAGCCGCCGAGGAGGACCGTGCGCTCTTTGAGACCGTCGACCGCGGCGGCGGAGACGTGTCTCCCCCCGTAGGTGAGTTCGGCGTAGATCTCATCGGAAATGACGATCAGGTCGTATTTTTCGAGGATGGGTGCGATTTTTTCGAGCTGCTCCCCCGTCATCACGCCCCCCGTCGGGTTGTTGGGGTAGGCGACGACGATCCCCTTCGTGCGCGGCGTGATGGCTTCCTCGATCGCCTCGGGCGTGAGGATGAACCCGTTCTCCTCCGTACAGCGCACGGAAACGGGAGTCCCCCCCGAGAGGGTGACGATGGGCGCGTAGGAGACGTAGCAGGGGTCGGGGAGAAGGATCTCGTCCCCCCTGTCGCACACGGCGCGGAGGGCAAGGTCGATCCCCTCGCTCGCCCCCACCGTGACGATGACGCGGTCGGCGGGAAAATCGGCCGAAAAGCGCACGGAGAGGTACTCCGAGATGAGTTCCCGGAGTTCCGTAAGCCCGCGGTTGCCCGTGTATTGCGTGTACCCCCTCTGAAGAGAGCGGATCCCCGCGCTGCGGATCTCCCACGGCGTGACGAAGTCGGGCTCTCCCACGCCGAGAGAGATGGCGTCGGGCATGGTCGCCACGAGGTCGAAATATTTGCGGATCCCGCTCGGCTTCAATTCGCGCGCCGCACGGGCGAGAAAATCCCTCATGCCTGTACGGAAAGCCTCCCCGGCTTCCCGCCGCGGCGGGTGTACGCCCCCTCGATCTTATACTTCGTGAGAATGAAGTGGGTCGCCGTGGAGAGCACGCAGTCGAAAGTCGAGATGCACTCCGAGATGAACCGCGCCACCCCGCGCACCGAATCGGACTCCACGATCACGAGGAAATCGTAGGCGCCACTCATGAGATAGAGGTTGGTCACCTCCTCGTGGCTCGCGATCCGCTCGGCGATCCCGTCGAACCCGGAGCCGCTCTGCGGGGTGACCTTCACCTCGATGAGCGCCTCCACACGCTCCTGCTCCGTCTGCTCCGTGTCGGTGATGGCGGTGTATTTTACGATGACGCCCGACTTCTCGAGGGAGCGGACTGCCTTTTCGACCTTCCCCTCCTCCTCGCCGAGCATGCGGGCGATCTCACCCGCCCCGAGACGGCAATCCGCCGTCAAAATGTTCAGAACATCCTTTTCGAGCTTTTCCATAGCGATCCTCCGTATGCTATCATTTTATACGAAGAAAGAAAATTTGTCAAACGTATTTACTTTGCGGACAAAATGAAGTATAATAGACCCGCTATGTTCCGCATCTGGGCAAAAGTGCGCAAGGACGAACGCACCGTAAAGGAATTCACCTACTCCCGCGAGGAGAAATTCTCCTATTCGGACTTCTTCGGCTACCTCGCGGAGATCTGCGACGCGCTCGACGTGCCCACTCCCGTTCTCTTAAAGACCCATATTTTCCAATACGCGAAGTTCAACCACGTTGTGTTCCGCAAGAGCGACTTCGTGGAGAGCGTGGATTTCGACAAGCTCATTCTCGAAAATTTACTGTAAAATGCAGACCTGGGGGCGGAAAACTTGCCGTGTTCCCCCCCGCACCCCTGCCCCTCGCCCCCCAAAGGAGGGAGGAGGCAAGAAAACGCCCGCCCACCGAAAGCCTTCCCCCCCTCGGGGGGAAGGTGTCCCCGCAGGGGACGGATGAGGGGCAATTCGCAATCTCAAGGGCGGACCCTCACCCCTGCCCCTCCCCCTCACGTAGGGGGAGGGCACGGTTGGGATGGGCGGGTGCGGAATATCGTGGGCACCCCCTACCACCCCCGCAAGCGGGGGAGGAGGTGAAAAACCGTAAATCGGGGTGCACAGAAAGAAACCCCCTGCCTTCGGGGTATGTGTCATAGAGAAAAACAAGGGAGACGATCGTCGTCTCCCTTAAATTTATATTCGCAATAAAGTATAGTGAACGGTTTTATAGGCGTTCTTTTCGTCGTTCGTCTTAGTGTTGACGTAACTTAAAAGGCTGATCGTGTCGAAGTCTATCTCCTGCTTTTTGATGAGCGGGATCTGATATTTCCCCACCGTTTGAAGCTCATTTCTCACAAGTTCACGCTTTTTTTGTGCCTTTTGTTTTTCGTATTCCGTAAGTTCTTCCTGCATATCTCTCCTTTAATCGAACATATAACTTGGATTCTCCACTTCGTCCCAGATGTCCTTCAAGAGCCGTCCGTCAATGTTCGCTTTTTCCGTAAATTCCTCGCGGGTATCATATTCCTGTTGAAACGCCTCGCAACAAAAAATGATTCTTCGATTTTTGAAAAAGACTTCATACGGGACGCCTCTATGGAGGAAAGACATCTCACTGTAAAAATACAGTCCGTTGACGAAGTCCTCAAAGGTCGCCTTGAAGGGCTTCCCTTGCTTATATTGCTCTCTTGCCCGCCAAACGGGAACGAGCAAAGGATAGCTGATACCCTGCTCAATACCCATTCGTTCTTCATCCCGTTCCATTTCCCAGCCGCAATGCGGACATTTCCCATTTCCGAATTCATCGAAAAAGGCGATCTTTCCGCAGACGGTGCAAATGCCGGGAATATCTTTTTTATATGGATTTTTCTTGCTCATGATTTCCCTCTCTCAGTGAAAATTCGGGTCGGGCGGAATATCGAAGCCCGCCTTCGGCGGGGGGGCTAAGGGGGGTGGCAGTTGAAATTCGCGGGCGGACCCTCACCCCTGCCCCTCCCCCTCACGTAGGGGGAGGGCACGGTTGGGATGGGCGGGTGCGGAATATCGGGGGCAACCCCCACCACCCCCGCAAACGGGGGAGCCGCCCCCTTCAAGGGGGGCAGCTTTTACACCCCGCACCCCAAAGACGGGCTGGCGTTACGAAACGTATTTTGTGGGGCGGAAGGCGGCGAGCCAAAAGACGAGCCATGCCGCGGCAACACCCGTAAGAGAGAGGAGGGCGCGGTAGAGGATGCGGTTGCCCGCGCAGAGAAAGAAAAAGAGGTCGAACCCCGAGAGCGCGAACACGGTGAGAAAAAGTCCCGCCGCCGTGAGATAGGCGCAGCAGACGAGCGTCGTGAGCTTCATATCCGCAGTATGCGGCGTCTCCCCCCTTTTATCCGTCACCAATCCTGTTTTTTGAGGCTCTTGTCCTTCACGTCGTCGTAGTAGGAGAAATACTGCGCCTTCCACTCGGCCGGGGAGAGGGGTTTCTCCTCGCTGCGCGCGTATTCGAGGTACGCCTCGAGCTCCTCGGGCGAAAAATCGCCGAGGTCCGCCTCGCTGTCGTAATTTTCAAAAAACTTCATGAGATCGTATTGCGACATATCCACCGTCCCCAAAAGTTATCGACATTCCGGATGTTGATATGTGGAAATCATTGCGGAACGACCCGCCGCGCCGCCCCGTCGTAACGGTAGCCCGCGGAGGCGAGCTTCTCTTCAAGCTCTTCCCGGGAGACGTCCTCCTCGGCGCAGAAGTCGCCGAGGGTGCCGCCTCCGTCGCGCAATTTCATATTGATTAAACTTACCAGCATCGCGGGATCTTCGGGTATCATAGCAAAATTTTAACACCTTTTTGCGGAAATTGCAATCTTTTTTCTATTTCTGCTTGACAATTACAAAATAAACTGTTATAATAGAAACAAACTTATGGGGTAGTTTGTAAAATTATGACAAACCAGCGTGCGGAATTGGATGAGAAGCTCATCGCTTCCTGGGTGAAACTCACGGGCACCCTCAAAAATACGCGCATCACGCACGGCATGATCTACAACGAGGCGGTCGTGATGATGCTCGCCTATTATCGGTATCGCGAAGACGGCGCGGGCCTCATCTCCTTCAAGGAGATCGTGGCGGAGACGAAGATGCTCAAGAGCCTCGTCAACCGCACCATCGACTCCCTCGTCGCGAAGGGGTTCCTCGTCAAGTTCGACGGGGAGGATAAACGCACGACTTTCGTAAAACTTGTCCCCGAAAAACTCGACGCCTTCCTCGCCGTGCACCGACGCTCGGTCGCCCTTGCCGACAGCATTCTCGACATCATCGGCATGGAGGACGCGGAGGCGTTCATCCGCATCGCGGACAAGGTCGGCGCCGCAGACCCCCTGAACCGAAAATGAAAACAAGCCCGCAAAAAGCGGGCTTTTTTATTGCTTTGCGACGTAGACGACGCCCGCCGCGTTCGGCCCGATGTGGGAGCCGATCGCACAGCAGATGCGGAAAATGCGCGCGCCTTCCTGCCCCGCGAGCTTCATGACCTCCCGCACGGGGACGTCGGTGTCCGATTGGAGAAAATAGACGGGGTAGGCGGGGTCGGCAGGTACCGCGGAAAAGTAGTCCGCGAGCTCCTTCACCGCCCGCTTTCTGCCGTGCGCGCGGCCCGTCATCACGATCCGTCCGTCGGAAGAGACCCCGATGAGCGGCTTGATGTGCAGAAGGTCCCCCATGATGGCGACCGTTCGCTTCACCCTGCCGCCCCTGTAGAGATACTCGAGGGTGTCGACAAAGGCGCGCAAGCGGAGACGGGGACGGAGCTCCCCGAGGATGGCGATCACCTCTTCCGCCGATTTTTCACGGTTTTTCACCGCCGTTTCCACAAGATAGCGGAGCATGGCGGTCGTGCACAGGGTATCGAAAATGTGTACGTTGGGGAAATCCCGCGCGACGAAACGGGCGGTCTCCGTCGTGCCCGAGAGCGCCGAAGAGATGAGGAGAACGAGGGTCTCCTCCCCTCCCGTCCGCTCGAACGCTTCGCGGAACAGCTCGGGCGAAGGCTGCGCCGTGCGGGGGAACTCACCCGCCGTAAGACGCGCATAAAACTCGTCCTTCCGCAGCTCCGTACCCTCCGCATACGCGCCCTCTTTGAACACGATGGTTATGGGGATCACCTCGACGCCCAGATCGTCTGCTTCCTCTTGCTCGATCTCCGAAGAGGAATCGGTGATGATTTTAAGCATTTCACTCTCCTTGTTTGCTTGATGTTATCATAGCACATGCGGCGCGTTTCGTCAACTCTTTCTTGCCATTCCCCGCGATTTGTTCAAAAAAATCAAAATACGCCCGCGGCTGCGGACGCATTTTTGCGACATGGGGTGGGATTTAGCGGGAAAGCGCGCGGTCGAAGGCGGCGCGGATGCGGGCCTTCACGTCTTCATATCCCTCGGAGGGGTGCGCCTCGTAGAGCTTCTCGTGCCCCTTGAACAGGGTGGGGACGTAGTAATAATCGTATTGCGCGGCGATCTCGGGACGGCGGCTCTCCTCCACCCACTCGATCCCGATCTGGGCGAACGCCTCGTCCTCCTGCGCAAGCTCCCGCACCGCGCGGCGGGCATAGTGACAATACGGACAATCCTCCAGATAGAACAGCGTCAGTTTCACGGCACACCTCCTGTGAGGATATTATACCTCGCCGCAGTGAAAATTTCAAGACTTCGCCCCGTTTTGCCCGCCACATGGTGCCTTTGCTCTTTTTTCGGCGCCAGCCCCCTTTTCTTGGCGCCCCCTTGAGGGGGAGCTCCGCCGTGACCTTTACGGCGGTGAGGGGGTGTCTTTGTACGTAAACCGCGGGCAACCCCGCACCCCTGCCCCTCGCCCCCCAAAGGAGGGCGAGGGCAAGAAAAAACCCTTCGCGGTTTGCGAAGGGTTTTTCGTCTGAAATCCGGCAACTACCTATCCTCCCGGGCCGTTGGGCCGAGTACTTTGGGCGTGAGAGAGCTTAACTTCTGTGTTCGGGATGGGAACAGGTGGATCCTCTCTGCTATCGTCACCGGAATGGTATATAAAGCGCACAGGCGCGTTATATCGAAGGTGTCGTTAAAAGTTTCCCCCTTTAACGACAGAGCCCTCATCCTGTTCGGGGATGAAAACTCACAACTACACAGCGAAAAATTTCAAGCGCGTCCGGCATGATTTCAGCTCGTAGAAATCATAGTCTTGTTCAAAGAGATCCGTAAAATTCGCTTCCCCAACTTGCGTTGGGATCAAGCCCTCGACCTATTAGTATCGGTCAGCTGCACGCATTACTGCGCTTCCACTCCCGACCTATCACCTCATCGTCTTTGAGGGGTCTTACTACCTTACGGTATGGGATACCTTATCTTGAGGTCAGTTTCACGCTTAGATGCTTTCAGCGTTTATCTGCTCCGCACTTCGCTACCCT
>CANREU010000034.1 GCA_947629725.1 uncultured Clostridia bacterium | reverse complement strand
CCCCCTCCTATGGAGAGGGCAGGCTTTACGCAAGCCCTCTCTCGGCGCCCCTCTTTCCGCGTCATTCTGAACGGCTCCTACTACGTCATTCCGAACGGACGTGAGGAATCTCGTTTCTTTCTAACGCACCCCTCACCCTACCCTCCCCCCTCAAGTATAAGGGGAGAGGCAAGAATACGGACGCCCCCCGCCCGCGGGGGCAGGTTTTGTGCGCCGTTCCCCCAAGAGCGGGGCGAGGATCGGGCAAGGTGCCTGAATAGCTTCAAAAAAAAGAGAAATTTTTCACAAAAAAATTCAGAATTGATATTGACAAAGCGATTTCCGTGTGCTAAACTATGGGCAGTACAGGAAATGACGATAGGGGGAAAGTCATGGATAGAGGGAGTATTCGCTGATTTTTTCGCGCACCTTTTTTGCGTAAGCAGAGGAGGAAATGCGGCAAAAGGTCGGCGAATACTCTTTTCTATTCCGGCAACTTTATCTTTATTTCTCGGATCCGAAGCGCCCGTCGTTTCGTCTTGCGCGTATCCCCCAAAGCGCGCGAGCGGAGCGGCTTGCGGTTCGGATTCTGCGTACAAAACCATTTTATAAGAGGTATTGTGGAATGAAGAAGAGAAACATCGTAAGAAACGTCTCTCTCGTCGCCCTTTCCGCGGTGCTCGCATGCGGTACGGCCGCTGCGTTCGCGGGCTGCGGCGGCGGGAAGGACCCTTACACCCTCGAAGTGAAGATCTTCTGCGACGCGGCAGACGCGGCGACCAACAAGGAGATCTGCGAAAAGTGGGCGGAAAACTATACCCAAAAGCTGCGCGCGGAGGGCAAGATCGGCGAAGACAAGACGATCAAGACGACCTTCGACAACATCATCGACTCCGAGACCTATTTCACGGAACTCGACAACGACTTCGCGCAGGGCGCAAAGCACGTCGCGGACATCATCTACATGTCCCCCAAATACACCCGCGTGTGGATGGAGACGGGGCGCGTGATGGAGCTCTCCCAATACTTCACCGCCGAGGACTATGCCGAGACGGAGAAGGTCTGGCAGAACGCCGTGAGTTTCTACGGCTACTCCAAAGCGGGGTACGCGGACGGCTCTTATAAGCTCGGCGACGCCCTCACCTACAATGCAAACGGCGAAGAGGGCCCCGGCTACTACAACGGGAACAACGTGAAGACGGGCCTCTATGCACTGCCGAAGGACTACTCCAACTTCAGCATGGGCTTCAACAACAAGTACTTCACCGAAGACATGAAGAAGGCGCTCACCACCCGTAAGGCGGACGATAGCCGCGACGTCTACGGCGCCGCGGATATTCCCCGTACCCTCCACTATGTGGGCGGCACGTCGAGCGAGACGTCGAACAACGGCGAGAGCGGGCTCGACGAAGTGGTCACCTATGCGGTGAGCGGCAGCTATAAGAACCCCTACACGCTCGAAACAACGACCGTGAATAAGGGGGACTCCGCCGCGCTCATCAACATCGGCGTGCCCACCACCTACAAGCCCTTCAACTTCTATTCCTTCCCCGACTACAACACGGCAGTGGATAAGGGCGACCCCGTGGCGCTCGCCGTCGAGGAATACACGGGCGGCAAGGGCTACACGGTGACCATCCCCGGCTTCCCGGGCGAGACCTTCAAGATGCCCGAGGGCACCGCGACCGACCCGAACGCCTACTACGACGCGAGCTGGGGCCACATGACCCTCACCTACGCCGAGTTCAGCGCGATCAGCTGGGCAGTCTCCTACTACTGCAACACCTTCGAGTGGACGCAGGTTAACCAGAAGGGTTGGGATAATTTGAACGATGCGGACCTTTGGGGCGATCCCGACGACAACTTCGGCATTCCGAAGGGCGGAATCGACGATCTCAAAAAGGCCGATCCCTCTACGCTCGGCACGAAGGCGGACTATGAGAACGTCGGCCGCGGCGGCATCCGCCTCAAGAACTACAAGTATGAGAACGTGTTCGGCGGCGACCAGTATGAGGGTCCCCCTCAGCCCACCCTCTATCTCCTCCCGTGGCTCGCGGGCAACGACGCCGACTTCATCGACCCCACCTCCACGAAGGCGATCCAGGATGGCGTTGAGACGGATACTTCCAAGATGAACGAGTCGACCCCTCTCGGCACCGACGAGGCGACCGTGAAGAAGATGAGGCTGAACGGGCAGACCGCGGACGTCGGCGTGCAATACGGGCTCAACTCCGAGCGCTTCGCCGAGACCTACGCCGCCTTCCTTGCCTACGGCTCGGACTGGAACGCCAACTCGGGCAACGCCCGCTCCATCGCGGATAAGCAGAAGCCCGACAACGGGCAGGCGCTCTTCCTTGCGGGCGCGTGCATCTTCTACGGCATCGGTACGTGGGACGGCAAGACGAACAACGAGTCCCCGCTCGATCTGTGCGAGTTCCGCATCATGCCCGAGCCCGTCTCGGAGAAGTATTCCCTCTACTCCGAGATCAAGGACATGAAGTACAATCTGAAATCCTACCAGTGGAATTCCGAGACCCATTCCGCGGTTTCCGCTCCCTCTGCAACGCAGGTGTACGACCGCACGGCGATCCTCAAGAACCAGGTGGACCGCCAGGATAAGTGGGGCGCCCGTATGGACTCCGTCGGCTACGCGGTGAACAAGTACGTCGAGAAGAGCTCGGGTGAGGCGGAATGGAAGAAGGAAGGCGCGGTGTCCCTCGTGCTCGCCCTCACGGCGAACGAAGAGGACCAGACGAACCTTCTCTACGGCGGCGCGCAGCTTCCCAACTTCGCGCACCAGTGCGTCGAACTCCTTCAATATCAGAACCCCAACTACACGGGCAACGGCCTTCTCGAAGGCGCGAGCGCGAACATCCGCCAGGACGGCGCCTTCAAGGAGATGCTCACCCCCGAAGGCTGGGCGACGACCGATTACTACGACCTCACCGCGGACGGCAAATTGCAGTTCAATGAGGACAGCACTCCCAAGACGAACGCCGAAGGCGTTGAAAAGGCGCAGAAGGTTTGGGCGCTCTACTGCGACGTCGCGACCGCGATGAGCGACGAGGCGAAGAACGGCAGCACCCAGACGGTGGCGCAGTTCATCGCGGCGTACAACAGCAGCCATCAGTCGGAGATCACGGCGGCGGGCGAGACAGAGATCAAGTACAACACGGCCTATGCGAACGCGCGTCTCATCGATATGGCGGGCTCTAACTCCAAGATCGCGACGGCGATGAAGTACCTCCGCATGGTGACGTACACGAGAGCGGACCGCGACATCGACCTCCGCATGCAATACGGCCTCAACTCCGCGCGCGACTCCGCGATGTACACCTATGAGAGCGGCTGGATCGGGCTCATCTCCATGCGTACCGGCAAGATCGCCCTCGCGTACAGGAACCAGGAACTCATTCCCGCGGGCACCACGCTCAAGAGCATTGTTGAGACCAACCCGGGTGCAGCGGCGATGCTCGTCCACACGCCGTATGTGTACTGCCTCCGCAACGCGAAGCTCGTGCAGGCGAAACTCGACGAGTCGATCGCGCAGGAAAAGAACCAAATCTGGTAAAGGAATTTTTCCCGAAGAGGGGCGCCCCGCAAGGGGCGCGCCCTTCCCGGGATGAGAGAATCAGGTAAGGAGGAAAAAATGGAAGAAATCATCGCTGTCGGGACGGATGAAGCCGCGATGTCTGCGGCGGAGGCGGTCGCCGAGAGCGAGGGAACGGTGCAGACCGCACCGAAGAAGAGAAAGCACCACATCAACCAACAAAAGCTGTGGGATAACATTTGGGGCTGGCTCTTCTGTCTCCCGCTCATCATCGGTACCTGCTGGTTCATCTACTCCACCCTCATCATGGCGTTCCTGCTCTCCTTCACCACCTTCCGCACGGGCGGACAGGTGAGCATGTGGGAGTGCCTCGCGCACATGGGGGACTACATAGCAAAGGATCTCACGGGCGCAACGAACGCGTTCTACTGGTATAAGGCTCTCTTCACGGAGAAAGTCTCGGGCATGGACCGCGTCACCCTCATCGGCATGGGCATCGAGCTCAACGAGATGGGCGCCTATCTTCTCAACACCGTGTTCTACATGATCGGCATCCCGATCGGCATGATCCTCTCGGTGTTCTTCGCGGTGTGTATGTCCCGCGACATCAAGGGCGGAAACGTCTTCCGCGTGCTCTACTATCTCCCCTGCGTGGCGAGCGCGATCGCGATCGTCTACACCTTCAAGATCATGTTCGGCAGCACGGGCGTCATCAACCAGCTGTTCGGGCTGGGGAACTTCCACTGGATCTCCGAAGGCGTCGAGGGGGCATACACATGGCAAAACCTCACGGGCGCGCCCATCTCCACCAACGCGTTCATGATGGACCCCTATTGGTGTCAGGGGTTCTTCATGAAGCTCGTCATCGTCATCATGTCGGTGTGGAAGGGGCTCGGCGGCACGATCATCCTCTATGTGGCGGGCCTGTCGGGCGTGAACGCGGCGACCAAAGAGGCGGCGCAGATCGACGGCGCGAACGGCTGGATCATCTTCTGGAAAGTCACGATGCCCGACCTGTATCCCACCATCTTCTACAACATCGTCACCTCCGTCATCGGCGGCATGCAGATCTACGCGGAGCCCGAAATGTTCATGAACTCGGCGTATAGCGGCGGTAACGTGATGGTCTCGGGCTACGTCGCCCTCATCTACAAATACGGTATCAATATGAAGTATGCGTCCCGCGGCGCGGCATACGGTATGTTCCTCGCGGTGATCATCTTCGTGCTCACGCTCTTCCAGTTCTGGCTGGATTCGCGCAAGAAGGATTAAAGGGGGTAAGAATATGGATAACGAAAACAAAGACAGAATTCTCCCCGCAGAGACCTCCGTTACGGAGGAGGCGAAAAACTATTCCTCCTTCCGCTATGCGGTCGGCGCGATCCTCGCGTTCTTCGGGTTCTCTTCCAAGACCCACCGCGCCAGCAAGAAGCGCGCAAAGCTCGTGGCGGACATCTTCACCTACATCGTCCTCCTCGCGGGCGCGTTCGTGATGGTGTACCCCTTCTGGTGGATGATCGCGGGCTCCTTTGCCTACACCATCGACGGCACGGGCGGCAGCGGTCTTCTCGAGAAGATGATCTGGTGGCCCGAGACCAGCACGCTGACCATCCCCACCTCGGGCGGGGGAACGAAGGCGGAGCTCTTCTTCAACTACCGCACCCTGTTCACGAGTGCGTTCGCGGCTTCGGGGCTCAAGGTCACCTATTGGAGATCCCTCTTCAACAACCTGCTCTACTCGACGGTGCCCGTCGTTGTCGGCGTGATCACCTCCGCCTCCGCGGCGTTCGCCTTCTCGAAGATCAACTGGATCGGCAGGAACGTGGTGTTCTTCATGCTCCTCGCCGCGATCATGGTCCCCGGTCCCTCCCTCATGATCACCCAATACGTCATGTATTCGGACATGGGGTGGACGGAGAACGCGCTCGTGCTCATCATCCCCGGCATGTTCGGCTCCATCATGACGGCATTCTTCATACGGCAGTTCCTGTTCGGGCTCCCCACCTCCATCATCGAGGCGGCGAAGATCGACGGCGCGGGGTATCTCCGCATCTTCTGCCAGTTCATCCTGCCCCTTGCGATGCCCGCCATCATGGCGCAGGGGCTCCTCTCCTTCATGGGATGCTGGAACAACTACATGGGGTCGTTCATCTACCTGTCGCAGAACTCCAAGTGGATCAACCTGCCGCACGCGATGTACATCTTGAACGCGAGCCCGAGCTCCAACCTCGGCGTCGTGATCGCGTCCTCCGTGATGTGCGTGCTGCCCGTCATCATCCTCTTCGGCTGCTTCCAGAAGCTCATCATCGGCTCCTTGATGCTCACCGGCTCGAAGGAATAATACGGCCTAAAATGCCCGCCCGCGCGGCGGGCATTTTCCTTCGGAAAAATTTGCGCGGCGCTCTTGAAATTTCCGCCGCGATAGGATATAATAAAACCGTAATATAAGGGGGAAGATCCATGAAACTCAAAAAGTGGTCTTATTTTGCTATGGCGGCGGCGCTCACCGTCTCCGCCTTCGCGCTCTCGGCTTGCGGCGGCGAAAAGCCCGAACCCAAGCCCGCAAAACAGCAGGGCCTCACGCCCACCTCGTCCTACCGGATGCCCATCGACGACGGCGGCCGCACGACGGACGTCTCCGTGCACGATCCCTCCGTCTTCTACGACGAAAACAGCAAGACGTACTACGCTTTCGGCACCCACTACGCCGTCGCCTCCTCCAAAGATCTCGTCACATGGGAGCAGTATTCGAGCGACAACGAGTGGAACAAGCTCTACGATGCGGCGGACCCCGTCACCTATGCGGCGGGGATCCAATGGCCCAAAGCGCTCGATGAGACGCTGCAGCTTGTCGACCCCGCGGAGAACGGGGGGGATACGATCGGCACCACATGGGCGCCCGACGTGAACTATCACGACGGCAAGTACTACATGTACTACTCCATCACCAAGAAGTTCGGCTCCTCCGAGTCCGTCATCGGCAGGGTGGAGTCCGACCGCGTCACGGGCCCCTATTCGGGGAACAAGATCATCCTGAGCAGCGTGGGGCGCACGGGCAACCACGTCAACTGCATCGACCCCGAGCTCTTCACCGACAAAGAGGGGAAACTTTGGATGGTCTACGGCTCCCACTTTGCGGGCGTCTACATCAAGGAACTCAACAATTCGGGCGCCGATTGGGGTCTTCCCAAAGAGGAAGGCGACGGCAAGCTCCTCTGGAAGGGGGGCGCGAGGGTCGTTGAGGGCCCCTTCGTGTTCTACAACGACCTCACGGACTACTACTATCTCATGACCTCCTACGGCGACCTCACGTCGACGTATAACATGCGCATCGCGCGGAGCAAGAACCCCGACGGGCCCTATGTGGACGTCACGGGCGCGGATATGGCGACGACGAACGACAACGGCACCCTTCACGGCAACAAGGTCGCGGGGAGCTACCAGTTTGCGGACGCCGAGGGCGCAGCATACGCCGCGCTCGGGCACAACTCCGTCGTGAAGGACACGGGCGGGAAATATTTTGTGGTCTACCACACCCGCCGCCAGACGGGGACCACCGTACAGGCGCCTCACACCCTCTATGTGAGCCAGCTCTTCTTCAACGAGGAGGGGTGGCCCGTCATGTCCCCGCTGCCCTATGTCGGGGAGACCTTCGGCAAGATCGCGGAAGAGGACGCCGCGGGCGAGTATGACATCGTCGTCCACTCTACGGGCACGACGACCGACATCGCGCAGTCGGTGAAATACACCCTCGCCGAGGACGGCACGGTGAAAAACGGCTCCGCGGAGGCGGGCACTTGGGCCCTCTCCGAGGACTTCTATATCACGATCACGTTGAACGATGTCGAATACAAGGGCGTGATCGTCCCCGGGTGGAACAGCTATCCCTCCTCCAAGAGGCAGACGGCGGCGTTCGCCATCACGGCGATCTCCAAACTCTCCGATCAGGGCGGCAGCCTTTGGGGGATCGGCGCCCGGGAGGACGCGTGAGCTTTTAACGAAAAGGAGCCCCTCACGCAGCGCGCGGGGGGCTTTTTTGGGCATATGGGGGTGGAAAAATGGCAATAGGGTATCCGAGAAATCCGCACTTCAACCGCTTGCGGATGCGCACGCCCGACTATTCCTCCTGGCAGGAGGGGTGCGCGCACGACCCCGCGCTTTTAGAGTGGGAGGGAATGTATTACGCCTACTCGACGGACACGTTCGGCGCGCCGTGCGGCTATCAGATCAGGAAGTCGTCCGACCTGCTCCACTGGGAGTATTCGGGCTCCGCGTTCGACCTTGCGGGCACGGCGCCCCGCTACAAGAAGGGGGAGGCGCGGCGCGCATACGGCGGTCTGCAGGAGGCGTATGATTGGTGCGTGACCTCCTCGAAGGAGGTCGGCTTCGGCGCCTGTGCGCACACCGACGGCACGATGTCCCTCTGGGCGCCCCACTGCGTGCGGGGCACGGACGGCAAATTCTGGCTCTTTTTCTGCCTTACGGGCTACTTCGGCGGCTCCAAGTCGTGCATCGGCGTCGCCAAAAGCGACCGCCCCGACGGCGGCTTCACCTGCGAAAAGCTCCTCGTGCAGTCCCCCGCGGGGTGGACGACCCCCAACGCCATCGACCCGCAGTTCTTCTCCGCAGAGGGGAGGGCGTTCCTCGTCTACGGCTCCTTCGGGCTGGGGATTCACCTTGTCGAGCTCGACCCCGCAACGGGGTTCCGCAAGGACGGGCTCTCCTATTCCGACTTCTCTTCGGGCCGTGCGTCCTTTTCGGAGTACTACGGCACGCGGCTCGCCTGCGGCTCTCTCGAGGGCGGCGTCATCCGCTATCACGAGGGGGTCCCCGTCCTCAAAAACGGCACATGGGGTAGGAAAAACTACTACTATCTCATGTGTTCCTACGGGTCTCTCTCCTCGGCATACAACATGCGGTGCGGCAGGAGCGAGCGCCCCGAGGGGCCCTATCTCGACGGCAACGGCAATCCGCTCGTTTGTTCCACGGACATCGGCACGGGGAATAAAATGCTCGGTTCCTTCCGCTGGTCGGAGGACGCCCCCGATTTCTTCTGCCCCGGGCACAACGACATGTTCGTCACGAGCCGCGGCGTAAAACTCATCTCCTACCATTGCCGCACCAACTGCTTCATCGAGCGGGGGCAGAGCCGCTCCAACAACTTCCACTCCCTCTATCTCGGGCAGTACGACTTCAATTCGGAGGGCTGGCCCGTGATGAACGCCAACCGCTATGCGGGGGAGGAGCTGCAGGAGATCGGCGCGGAGGAGCTTTTGAACGTCTCCGCGGGCAAGTTCGACGCGGTCCTCTTCGCGCAGGGGGTCTCAACGGTCTCGGCGAAGCGGGTCTCCCTCCGCGCGGACGGCACGGTGAGCGGCGCCTATGCGGGCACCTGGGAGTGCTACGGCGGAAAGTACATCCGCATCTCCGTCTGCGGGGACGATTTCTACGGCGTCATCATGCCCGCATGGATCGAGCACGAGAACGTCGCGGGGCTCACCGTAAGCGCGATGGGGAAAAAGAGCTGCATGGCGCTGCACCTCAACAGCACCTACAGAATTTGACCGAAAATCCGAAAAAGGAGGAATGGGGTATGAAAAAACGGCTTCTTTGCGTTCTCGCCTGCACCTTGCTCTTTGTGTGCGCGGGGTGCGGAGAGGGCAGCGCGACCCTTCTTAAAGGGCACACCGAGGCGGAGCCGCTCTCCTATGAGGAGCGCCGCGACGGGACGTTTGCGTCCCTCTCCGACGGGGTGGAGGCGTTTGCGGCGCGGTTTGCCCCTGCCGTCCTCCCGGAGGAGGGGAACGCCGTTTTCTCGCCCGTCTCCGTGTATATGTCCCTCGCGCTCGCCGCTGAGTGCGCCTCGGGGGAGACGGCGGAGGAGCTCTATGCCGCCCTCGGCGTCTCCGAAGAGAGGGTCGGGGCGGAGTTTGCGGCCTTCTATCGCAGTTTCCTCAACGAGGATAAGGAGGGGAAGAAAGTCACCTGCCGCGCCTCCGTCGGCAACTCCGTCTGGCTGGGGAAGGAGATCTCCATAAAGGAGGAGTGCCTCACTTCCCTCGCCGAAAAATACTTCTGCAACTCCTATTCCGCCGACTTCCTCGGCGACAGCGCGGGGGCAAACAAGTCCGTCCGCAACTTCGTCAAGAAGCAGACGGGCGGGCAGATCGACCGGGACCTCCGCATCCCCGAAGACACCCTCTTCGCCCTCCTCAACACCCTGTATCTGAAGGACACCTGGAACATGTTCGGCAGGGAGATCCCCGTCAGGGCGGGGGAATTCAACGGCGCGGCGGCAAAGCTCATGGAGGGGTATTACGCGCGCGGCAGGGCGTATGAGGGGGAGAACTTCCGCACCTTCTTCGCGGAGACCTGCCACGGGTACAAATTGCACTTTTTGGTCCCCCTCGAGGGGGCGACGGAGGAGGACGTCTTCACGGAAGAGAACCTTTCCGCCCTGAAGACCGTCGACTACCGCCCCGACGACGAGGCGACGCAGACCCACTACGAGACCCGCTGCCTCTTCCCCGCCTTCGAGGCGGCGTTCGACGGGGACGTGCGGGACTTCCTCGGGACGCTGGGGGTAAAGCGGCTCTTCCGTGATCCGCAACTTCCCGGCGGCTGCACCCTCGGAAACCTCACCGATACCCCCGTCTATTGCGCCGAAATGCGGCACATTGCGGCACTTAAAGTGGACAGACGCGGCATCGAGGGCTCTTCGGTGGTCTTTTTGCCGGGCGCAGGCGCCCCGGGGCCCGACGGCTGGGAGACCAAATGCGAGGACTTCGTCGTCGACCGCAGTTTCGGCTTTGTCCTCACCGACAGCTACGGCGCGACCCTCTTCTCGGGCGTCATCCGCACCGTTTAATACCCTTTAATACTCCTCCGCGGGAGGGCGGGCAAGACCTGCCCCCTTTGAAGGTGCCGAAGGCATGCCTTGCGCTGAAGTACCCCGAAGGGGGGATAGGGGTTCGCTCTTTCTCTTGCCTCCCCCCTTATACTTGAGGGGGGAGGGTAGGGTGGGGGGTGTCCTCGAATGCCGCCCCCCTTGATCCCCCCGCCAAAGGCAGGGGGGTTGTTTTCCGCGACCCCGCCGTGCCGCCCGCAGAAGCGGGCGGCACGGCGTGTCGAAGGATCCCGAGGTACGGAGTCCCCAAAAGCGCAACAAAAAAGAGGGGAGCGGGTCCCCTCTTATATATACTGTAACGCGCGCGTACAATTATATTACTTCTTCTTTTCGTCCTCCGAGCGGATCCGCTCGTTCTCCTCGCTCGTATTCATGAAGTCGGGCTTGGGCGGGGGGACGTCCTTCTTTTTGTCCGCGCCGCGGGCGAGAAAGGTCGCGGCGGCGAAGATCGCGGCGGCGAGGAGCAGGATGAAAAAGTATTCCCAGCCGACGGTCGCGCCCACGACGATGGAGGCGGCGAGACACAAACAGGCTACGATACAGCATGAAATCCGGATGATCTTCATAAAAAAATTTTTCGGGCTCCCGTATAAATCCATACCTATTGTAGCATAAAAAAGAGGGAAACACAAGATGTAGGCGGGTCAAAAAAAGCGAAAAAAATCAGAAAAATTTTCCGAAAAAATGGCGCAAAACAGTTGACATCGGTTTTTTAATATGATAGAATAAGCAAGCTGTCTGAAAGAAAGGGATCGAAATAGCGGTCAAGCGGAGGAGATCCGCGATAAACCCGAAAAAATCCCGAAATCGCTTGACAAGGCGGGGCAGGTTGCGCTATAATAAAAAAGCTAACCTCCTGAAAAAAGGGCAGCGCCGGACTGTTGTTCGGTTTCCGCAGATTAAAAATCGAATAAGAAAGAAACGATTTTTTGTAACACTTTTGTATGCAAGAATATAGTTTCTGTCAATTTTTTGAGACACAGTACTCAAAGCAAAGTCAGCAAAATAACGAATTTTCGTTAGAGCCTCCGACGCGTTAGCCCGCGTCGGGTCTAAACAATTGAACTTAAGAGTTTGATTCTGGCTCAGGATGAACGCTGGCGGCGTGCTTAACACATGCAAGTCGAA
>CANREU010000033.1 GCA_947629725.1 uncultured Clostridia bacterium | reverse complement strand
CGCAACATCATACGGCGCCTTTTCCCGAAAGCCATATGGAAGGCCCACGGAGGGGGCTTTCGCTCCGCCTTCTCTTGGCGCCACCTTGAGGGGGAGCTGTCACGGCTGCCCTTGCCGTGACGGAGGGGGTGTTCGGCACGTCCAAGCAACACCCCTTCTGTCTCGCCGCGAAAGCGGCGAGCCACCCACCCCTCAAGGGGTGGGCAAGGGGTTGATTGGGGGGGCGAGGACAGTTTCCCCTCATTCCGAACGGAGCCGTAGGCGGAGTGAGTGAATCTTTCTCTTTCGGAACACCGTGGGCGACCCCCACCACCCCCGCAAGCGGGGGAGCCGCCCAGCGCAAGGCATGCCTTCGGCACCTTCAAAGGGGGCAGCTTTGCCCCCGCACCCCCGAGGGGGGCGGGAGCGGAAAACGGATCCGCAAACAAAAAAGCGGGCGGGCGGTTAAAACCCCGCCGATCGCGGTACAATAAAAATAGAGGTGATAGAATGTATTATTATTTCCTCTTTCTTCTCATCCTGCTCCCCTTCCTCGCCCTCTCCGCATGGGCGAGCGCGAGGGTCAATTCCACATACGCCGCCTACGACAAGGTCCCAAACCGCTCCTGCATGACGGGGTACGACGCCGCTGTCCGCCTCATGAGAAAACGCGGGGTGCAGATCGCCGTAAACCGCGTGGGCGGGCGGCTCACCGACCACTACGACCCCGTGCATGAACAGGTCAACCTCTCGGCGGGCACCTTCGGCTCGGCGTCGGTGGCGGCCGTCGCCGTGGCGGCGCACGAAGTCGGGCACGTAATGCAGAAGAAAACGGGCTATCTCCCCTACAAATTCCGCAGTTTTCTCGTACCCATCGCCAATATCGGCTCGCGGCTCGCGCTGCCCGTCGTGATCGTGGGGGTCCTTCTCGACCTCCTTTGGTACACCGCGCCCTATCCCGTGGGGCAGTGGGTGGTATACCTCGGCATCGGGCTCTACGGGCTCTCCTCTCTCTTTATGCTCGCGACCCTGCCCGTAGAATTCAACGCCTCGAACAGGGCGAAAAAGATGCTCGTGGAGGACGGCGTCCTCTCCGCGGAGGAGCTCACGGGGGCAAAAAAGGTGCTCTCCGCCGCCGCCCTCACCTACGTCGCCTCCCTCCTCATCTCCTTTGTCTACTTCCTGCGCTTCCTCACGATTGCCCTCTCTTTTTTGAGACGGAGGAACTGACTTCCTTTTCCCGCCGAAGGGCGGGATTTTTTTGTTGCATTTTGTTGAGAAGTGTGCTATACTGAATTTCGCCGCACAATGTAAATAATTGTTTCGCACATGGCTATACCGGGCATTCGGTGTATCCTATTTTCCATGTGTGAAACATTGTGCGGTCACAATGAGGGATACTCAAATGCGGGCGCTCCTTCATTGGAGCGCCTTTTTCTTACGCCCGCCCATTTTTACGGAGGTGTTTCTATGCACAAATGTCCCAAATGCGGCACGGAATTCGAGGGGAAATTCTGCCCCGAGTGCGGCGAGAAGTACGCCGAGGAAAAGACCTGCCCGCAGTGCGGCGCAAAGCTCGAAGGCAGCGCAAAGTTCTGCAACGAGTGCGGGTATTCCTTCTACCAAAAGTCCGCGCCCGCACAGCCCGTTCCGCAGGCTCCCGCGGGGCAGACGGCGCCCGCAGCCCCCGCGCCCGTTGCGGAGAAGGCCGCAAAGAAGCCGAGCATGGTACCCGTCTTCCTCGCAAAGTGCCTGCGTCTTCTTCCCGAGGCGCTCCTCGCCCTCTTCGGGCTCCTCTCCTTCCTCTTCCTCATAGGGCCCGTGGCGAAGGCCTCGACCGCTCTCTTCGGCGACTTCTCCGAGACGGGCTACACCGTGTTTAAGGGGAGCGAGATCCCCGCCGTGCAGGGCTGTGCGATCGCCCTTCTCGTCTTTGCCCTCCTCGCCCTCGGCGCGGCGGCGGGGTCCTTCCTTCTGAAGCTCTTCGGCGTAAAGAAGGCGGAGCTCCTGTCTCCCGTCCTATGCGGGGTACTCTACCTCGTCTTCCTCATTCTCGCAAGCGTGATGATCGCCGAGGTCAAAAAATTCGATGAGGGCGCGGGCATTCTGAAGGCGGGTGCCTGCCCCGTTTGCTTCCTCGTGTTCTCCATCCTCTTTTTGCTCTTTACGGCAGGCGGGTTTCTTTTCGCCCTTCTCCTCAAAAAGAACGCCGCAGTAGCGGCAGCCGATCGGGCAGAGGAAGAAAAGCGCGCCGCTGCCGCGGAGGAAAGGAAAAGGAAGCGGGAGGAGTTCCAAGCGACCCACCAAGCTCCCGTGGCCCCCGCAAAGGGCGCAAAGCGCAAGGCGAAGGTCGTCTACAAATACCAAAAGCGCAACTACGACAAGGGCAAAGAGGGATATTCCAAGACCCTTGCTTGGCTCGATACCAATAGCTACTTCCTCATCGGCGCCGCCGCCCTCCTCGTTGCGATCGCGGTCGTCATCTCCATTCTCGTACCCATTCTCTCCAACCATTTCCGTATCGGGTATGTGGAAAAGATCAAGCTCGGCGACACGCAGGAGCGGGTCGTAAAACTTCTCGGCGAGCCCTACGACGGCAAGGAGAGCACCGAGTGGAATTGGTACGATGATGACTACCTCTCCTATGCAAAGAAGTCTGCCGACCTCGAAAAGCAGGCGGAGACCGCCCTCGAAAAGGGAGATCTGCAGGGGCTCGAGAAACTCATGCAGCAGGCCGAAAAGCTCGAGGCGGAAATGAATGAAAAGACGTTTAAGCGCATCTCCGTGACCTTTGCGGAGGAGACGGTGCAGTCCGTCCTCTTCGATACCCGCTACCGCGTCTCGGGGGAGGAGAAGAAGGAGACGAAAAACCTCGAACTCACCCATACCGTGGGCGCGAACAGCTCCATCGGGTATATCGTCGACCGCACGGGCGCGGAGGACGCGTATACCATAGTCGACTACCGCGCAGGCGAAAACTACACCCTCCGCGTGGACTATACGGACGGGAGCTATCGGAACGGTCCCCTTGCCACCGAAGGTCTCACGCCCTCCTGCGAAAACGGGGTCTTCTCCGTGAGTTGGTCGGACGCATACGGTTCCTACACCGTGCAGGCGGAGGAGGACGGCATCCGGGCGAGCAAGATCGCGGAGGTCGACGAGGCGGGCGTTTGGCACACCTATATCCCCTCCCGCATTCCCGCCTCCTTCGAGTTCCCCGAGGGAGTCACCTCCATCGAGCGGGACGCCTTCCAAAATACCGCCTACATTCAGAACGAGGACAATTGGGACGGGGACGTCCTCTATATCGGCGGGCACCTGTATAGTGCACGGAACGCACTCATGGGCGCCTACACCCTGCACGCGGACACCAAGTCCGTCACCGACGGCGCTTTCAGCAATTGCAGAAACCTTACGAGCCTCACGATCTCCGGCGACAACCCCTTCCTCTCTTCGGAGGACGGCATTCTCTACAACAAAGAGAAGACCGTCATTCTCGCGGTGCCGCAGAGGATCGAAAGAGAGGTGACCGTTCTTCCAAGCGTGACGCAGATCGGAGGCTACGCTTTTTACGGTTGCGGGATCGAAAACATTACGATCCCCGAGAGTGTGACCTCGATCGGGGACAGCGCCTTCTTCGGGTCCAACCTCACGGAGATCGAGCTTCCGCACAGCGTGGAGACCATCGGGGACAGCGCGTTCTATAATTGCGAAAGCCTTTTGACCGCCGTCATTCAAAACGGTGAGATCGGAGACTACGCCTTCAGTCTTTGCACTGCCCTTGCGACGCTCACGATCGAGAGCGATGTCACCTCGATCGGATTGTGTGCATTTCAAGCCTGCCCCGAGCTTACGAGCGTGACGATCCCCGGAAGTGTCGGCTCCGTCGGTGCAAGTGCATTTGAGGGTTGCAGCGCGCTCGAAAGCGTGACGATAGAAAACGGCGTCCTCACGATCGGTGGGGCCGCATTTATGGAGTGCGAAGCACTCACGGACATCTCCTTCCCCGACAGCGTGACCTCCATCGGGCAGTATGCGGTGGAATACACACCCTATTACAACGATCCGAAAAATTGGGACGGCGGCGCCGTGCTCTATGTCGGAAATCATCTCATCAAAGCGAACGACTCGCTCTCGGGTAGCTACTCCGTCCGCGCGGGGACAAAGACGATCGCAGAGAATGCCTTTTGGTTGTTCAGCCAGCACCATGAACTTACAAGCATTGTCCTTCCCAATAGCCTTGTGACGATCGGAGAGGGAGCGTTCGCGGATTGCCCGGTACTCGAAAGCATTACGTTCGGCAGCGGATTGAAGACGATCGGAAGGGGGGCATTCAATGGATGCAGCATAACTTCCATCACGCTCCCGCGCAGCGTGGAAACGATCGGGGAAGATGCATTCGCCAATTGCCCCTTGCTGAAAAATGTTACGTTTGAGGAGACGGCGGGCTGGCACATAGACGGCAGCAGCTATTTGTTGGGCGAGGAGGACCTCTCGCCGAAAGATCTGCAAAAGTCCTCCACCGCCGCAAAATTCCTCACAAATACCTATCTCAACTACGAGTGGAAACGCAAAAACGGATAAAAGATGCGCCGCGGCGGTGCCGCGGCGCATCTTTTTGCGGCACACACCCCTACCCCTCGCCCACGAGAGAGTAGGTTTTACGCGACGCCATACAAATACGTCATGTTGAGCGTAGTCGAAACATGACCTTATTACAATGCGGACACTCTTCGACAAGTTACTTCGCCTATGGCTCGTGCCGCCCTTCGATAGCGATCATAGCGTGCGGGCGGGGCAGGGTGACGTATTTTATAGCGCGTCGGGAAAACACGCTTTTCTACCCCCCGCACCCCTACCCCTCGCCCCCCCACGGAGGGCGAGGGCAAGTTCTCCTCATTCCGAACGGTTCCCACTACGTCATTCCGAACGGACGTGAGGAATCTCAAAACAAATAGACGGACTTCGTACTTCGGGATCCTTCGCACGATAGGCTTTTGCGTTTTTATTCCTGCTCGGTCGGCTCAGGATGACGCGGTGGACGAGGGAAGGGCGAGGGACAAGTTCCCCTCATTCCGAACGGAGCCGTAGGCGGAGTGAGTGAATCTTGCCCTTTCGGAAAAACGAACACACCCCTCACCCTGCCCTCCCCCCTCAAGTATAAGGGGGGAGGCAAGAATACGGACCCCCACCCCTGCCCCCTCCCACGGAGGGGGCTTTCCTCGGCTCCACCTCTTGGGGGAGCTGTCACGAAGTGACGGAGGGGGTTCGGGCGGAACTGCAAACCCCTATCCCCCCTTCGGGGTACTTCCCCCAAAAGGGGGAAGCAAGAATGGTGGGGCGGAGTACTTCAGCACAAGGCACGCCTGCGGCGCCCCAAAGGGGGAAGCAAGATTGGTGCGTCGGGACGAGGGCAAAAGATGGGGGCAGAGCTAAAAGCGGCGCTTGGATTTGTTCCCCGCGAGGGGGCCGCGGCGGAGAATGCCCGTCGTCACCGTCTCCCTCGCTTTTTCCTCCCGCATCCCCTCCTCGACGAGGGCGGAAAGAAAGCGCTTCGCCTCGGTGAGGGTGTCGCCGAAGAGGTACGAGGCGAGGCTCCCCGGCACGGCGTTCATCTCGTTGAAGAAAATTTCGCCGTCCGCAAGGAGAAAGTCCGCCCGCACCGCGCCGCGGCAGTCGAGCGCCTCATAGAGGGTACGGGTGTACGCCCGCACCTTTTCCGCCGCCTCGTCGCCGATCTTTGCGGGAAGCTCGGAGCGGCGGGAGCTCTTTTCGTACTTCTCCGAAAAGGAGAGGATGTCCCCCTCCGAAAACACCTCCTCGACGGGCGAGAGCACGACTTCGCCCATTTTACGGACGGCGGCGCAGTTTAGGTCCCTCTTCTCGGGGAGGTAGTCCTCGACGACGGCGGAACTGTCGAGGCGGAAGGCGAGGGCGAGCGCCTTTTGGAGTTCCTCTTCGTTCCGCGCGATCTTCACGCCGATGCTCGAGCCGAGGCGGGAGGGCTTCACGATGGCGGGAAAATGCACCTCTTCCCCGCAAAATTCCACCCCATCCCGCACTTTTATGCCGCGGACGGTGGGGATCCCCAGTCCCTTTGCGATGAGTTTCGAGGCCCATTTATCCATGAATACCGCCGAAGGGAGGAGCCCCGGGGAGGCGCTCTTGACGTTGTTCCACGAAAGAAGAGCGGCGAGCGTGCCGTCCTCCCCCGCCCCGCCGTGGCAGCAGTTGAGGGCGACGTCGAAGGGGAAGGCGCGCCGTCCCTTCAAAGAGACGAGCCTCTTCCCCTCGAGCCGCACGGGGCGGAGCTTTTTTTCGGCGTCGGCAACTTTCCGTATCTCCCCCGTCGCCATGCCGCCTGTCTCGGGGAGAAAGACGGGCACGATGGGATACCCCGCCCCGCGCAGGAGGTTGCAGCAATACACGCCCGTGATGACGGAGATCTCCCGCTCGTTGGAATTTCCGCCGAAAAAGACGGCGACCGTTCCCTTTGAAGTCATAAAAAACACCTCCGCGAAGATTTTGTCCGCTTTGGTGTTTCGGGTGTGTTTTGTTTTTTTACAGGTACTTGTCGGGCAAGTCGTTCAAAAAGAGCACGGCGTCCCCCGCGGCAAGCTCCTCCGAGAGGAGCTTCTTCGCCTTCCCGAGGTCGGAGACGACGGAAATTTTCCCCTCCTCCCCGCCCGCGGCGAGGTACCCCTGCCGCACGGGAAGGACGAGGGTCTCCCCCACGAGGATGACGCGGTCGAGCCCCGCAAGGGCGGAGCCGAGGTTGAAATTCGCCTTCTCCTCAAATTCGCCGAGCTCCACAAGGCCGGGCGTCACGGCAAACTTCCGCCCGCCGAACATAAGAAGCGCTTCCACGGCGTTCTTTGCCCCCTCGGGGTTGGAGTTGTAGGAATCGTCGAGGATGACGACGCCGTTTGCCTCCGTCTTTTCGAGGCGGTGGCGCACCCCTTCGAGGGCGGGGACTGCCGCCGCGATCTCCTCAAACCCCACGCCGAGCGCATGGGCGAGGGCGGCCGCGAGCGCGATGTCCTCCGCGGCGCTTCTTCCGAGGAGGGGGGTGCGGACCGCAGCCCGCTCGTCCCCGATCCGAAGGGTGAACGAAACGCCCTCCGCCGAGAGGACGACGTCCTCCGCGGCAAAGTCCTCCCCCTCAAGGAGGCTCCCCTCCCCCTTCATCTCCGCACAGGTCGCGCCGAGGATACAGGTCTTTACCCGCCTTGCGAGCGTTCCCTTCTCCGCGCGGATCTTTTCGAGAGAGCCGAAGGTCTCGAGATGCTGGGCGCACACCCCCGTCACCACGCCGTATCCGGGCTGCACCATGTCGCAGAGTTCCGCAATGTCCCCCGCGTGCCGCGCGCCCATTTCCGCGAGGAAGACGTCGCAATCGAGCCCTTTTTCATTCACGAACCGCGCGATCCCCAAAGGAGTGTTGTAGGAGGCGGGGGTCATCGCCACGCGGTATTTCTTCTCCAGAAATTGGCGGGCGAAGTTCTTGACGCTCGTCTTGCCGAAGGAGCCCGTGATCCCCACCTTCACGCAGCCGCTCTCCATAAGTTTCTTCTTTGCCTTCTTCACGAAGTGTGCGGACCTCGGCTTCTCGTAGACGAGCATCAGGAGGTTCGCAAGGCACAAAACGAAGGGGAAGACGAGGGGCAGGAGGGTGAGCGGGAGGAAGCGCAAGCTGTAAACAATGGGATTTCCGATCGCCTGCGCGGCGTATTCGAGCCCCACGAGCGCGCCGAAGGAGACCCCGAAGAGGAGCACGAAGAAGCAAACGGCGAGCCGCACGAGGCGGGGAGTGGCGCGGGCGGGGATCTTCGGCGAGAAGGGCGAGGCGTAGGCAAAGAGGAAGACGACGAGAAGGAATGCGAGCGCCGCGATCGCACCCGTGTAGACGGGGTCGAGGAAGGAGAAGCACACGTCCGCAAGGGCGCAGAGGAGGAAGGCGCACAGCGCGAGGAGGAAATACCGCCTGCGCTGGATCCCCCGCTTGCGGCAGTACCCCTTCAGGAAAGCGCCCCCCGCATACCCCTCCTGCTGGAAGAGCGCGAAGAGAGAACGGCAGTCGAACGCCGCATAGAAGGCGGAGACGAGCGCCGCGCCGAAGGCGATGAAAAGAAATTGTTCTGTCGTCAGCATGTGAAAAACTCCTCTGCCGCCAAATTGAAGGAGAGCGGGTCGTCGAGATGGGCGAAGTGCCCGCACCCTCCGAGGATCAGCAGCTTGCTCCCGCGCACGCGGGCATGGTATTCCCTCGCGGAGGAAGGAGGGGTCTCCCCGTCCCTCTCCCCGCACACGAAGAGCACGGGGCGGGAAACGGCCGCCGCCTCTTCGCGAAGGTCCTCATTCACGATCTTTTTATAGCTCTCCCGCATGACGGGCGGAAGGGAGCGGTATTCCGCACTCCCGAACTTCTTCTCCGCCCAGCGGGGAAACACCTTTTTTGCAAGACGGTAGCTTGCGACGCGGAACTTGTAGGAGAGGGTGCGGCGGGGGACGATCCCCGCACAGCCCACGAGCACGGCGCGGCAGACTTCCCCCCGCGCGAGCAGTTTCACCCCCACCCTTCCGCCGAAGGAATGGGCGATGAGGAGAGGGTTTTCCGCACCCATGTCCCGCAAAAAGCCCTCCGTCCAGTCGGCATAGTCCCCTACCGACCACGCCGCGGGAAGCTCTTCCGCCCTCCCCATCCCGGGGAAATCGGGCGCGAGCACCCGAAAGAAGCGGGAGAAATATTCGATCTGCGGGTAGAAGCTCTCCTTCGAGGAGAGGTACCCGTGGAGCAGGAGAAGGGGCTGCCCCTCCCCCGCGGACACATAGGAATAACTCAAAGTTCCCTCGTCATCACGACGGCGTCCTCGCCGTCGGGATAGTAGCGGGTACGGGCATACAGCCCGCGGAACCCGCATTTGAGATAGAGCATCTGCGCCTCCGCATTGGAGACGCGTACCTCCAGAAAGACCTTCTTCACGCCCTTCCTGCGGGCGCATTCGAGGAGGTCCTCAACGACCTTCCTCCCCCGTCCGCAGCGGCGGTACATCTCGCTCACCGCGACGAGTTCGATCTCCGCCTCGTCGGCGGCAAAGGAGATCCCCCCATAGGCGACGGGCACGCCGTTCTCCTCGAGGAGCACCCCGAAAAAGCGGTCGGAGAGCAGGCTCTCCGCGAGCATGCGGCGGGTCCACGGATCGGGAAAGCTCTCTTTCTCGATCTCCTCGATCGCGTCGAGGTCGTTCATCGTCCACCTTCTTCCGTTCATCTTCCTTCCTCCGCGGCGCTCTTTCTCAGGTAGAGCGCCGTGAGCTCTCCTGCGGGCGCAGCACGCCCCGCGAGCGCCTCCGCCGCGCGAAGGAATCCCTCCGCGGGATCGGCGTTTCCGATGGCGCGGTACCCCGCCCTTTCAAGCTCCGCGACCCCCTCCCCCGAGAGGAAGGCGGGCGCAAGGGGAAGGTCGTCCTCAAAGGGCTGCGCATAAAAACAGCCCTTGCCCGCGTCGATGAGCGCGAGCCTCTTCCCCCTTGTGTCAGCGTATGCGAGGCACTCGAAAGAGGTGACGGCGAGGGCGGGCTTCTCCGCCGCAAGGCAGAGCCCCTTCACCGTCGAGATGCCGATCCGTACCCCCGTAAACGACCCCGGGCCCACCGCGCAGGCGAGAAAATCGCACTCCGAAAGGGAGAGGCCCGCCTCCCTCAACGCCCCTTCGATCTCCTCCATGAGGAGGACGGAGTGCCGCATTGCGCACTCTTTGGAGCGCAGGACGGCGGTTTTTCCGTTTCGCGCGATCACCGTGAGCCGCGCGCCGCTCGTATCGATCCCCAAGAATTTCAAAATCCGATCTCCCTCTCTCTTTCGCCGCGCTTTTTGAGGACGATCCTCTTTGCGTCTGCGGGAAGGAGGTTTGCGATCCTCTCCCCCCACTCGACGAGGCACACCCCGCCCGCCGAAAAATACTCCGCAAAGCCGAGCCGCTCGGCGTATTCCTCGCTCGGGAGGCGGTAGCAATCGAAGTGATACACCCCGCCGTAGTCGTTGATATAGGCATAGGTGGGGCTCGTCACCTCGCAAGTTATCCCGAGCCCGCGGCACAGCCCTTTGGCGAGCACGGTCTTGCCCGCCCCCATCTCCCCCTCGAGGAGGACGACGTCCCCCGCGCGGAGGGTCTTTGCGTACTGTTCCGCCCAGCGGAGGGTCTCCTCCTCGGAGCGGGAAAGAAAAACTGCCATACGCGGATATTATACCGCATACGGCAGCATTTTGCAAGGAATTTTTCCGCGTCAACTCCAAAGAAAACAGCGCAGGAGGGCGAAGAGGAGCAAAAGGAGGACGAGGACGGCGCACACGGCGGCGACGGCAATGTCCCGCGCGCAGATCTTCGCCTTCCCGTCCTCCTGCGGGGAGAGCTTGTCGGTCACGCGGTCGATGGCGCGCGAGATATGCTTGTAAATGAGGAGGGTGACGATGCTCGCGATGAGACAGCGGAGCAGGTTGAAGGGAAGGACGGAGATCCAAAGGTAGTAGTTGAAGAAGGTCTCCTTCGTGATCGAGGGGAAGAGATAGGCGAGCGTGGGAACGACGCTGTCCCACCCGCCGTAGAGCTGCACGAAGAAGGGGATGAGGATGAGCCAATTTGCGAGAATCGCGACCGCTATGGAGGAGACCGTCCCCACCGCGAGGGATAAAAAGGCCCCCTTGAGGGTGCGGAAGCGCTTGTAGAGGATGCCCGCGGGGATCACGAACCCGAAGCCGATGAGAAGATTCGCAAGGTCCCCCACGCACATTGTGTTCGTGCCCACGCACACGAGTTTTACGAGAATTTTTACGACGACGATGAGACACCCCGATACGGGCCCCAATGCGAACGTTCCGATGAAGAGCGGGATGTCCGAGAAGTCGAGCTCTAAAAAGGAGGGGAAGGCGACGGCTATCGGGAACTTGCCGAAGGCGTGCAGGACCCCCGCGAGCGCCCCGAAGAGGGCGATCATGACGACGCGCGTCGTGTTGAAGAAGGGAACACGTTTCATAAGAACACCTCGAATAAAAATTTTTTATTTCGGATATTCTTTGAAAAAACCACCCCATTTTGCGGGAATGGGGTGGAAAAACCTTTCTTTTCTCATCCGGACTATACCGTCGGTACGGGAATCGCACCCGTTCGGTCCCTTGCGGGATTCGCAGACTCTACTGCCGGTGGAGACTTGCACTCCGCCCCAAAGAATATTCGATTACAATATCTCGTTTCGCGTTATTTCGCGGAAAATCTTTTGCGCCCGTCCTCTTGCCTCCCCCTTATACTTTCAACTCTTGCCCTCCCCCTGCGTCAGGGGGAGGGGTAGGGGTGAGGGTCCGCCACCGACTACCAATGCAAAAAATCGTGCGAGGAAAGTTGCTCGTATGGGAAACGAAGTTGGTCTGCCCTCATTCCGAACGGAGCCGTAGGCGGAGTGAGTGAATCTTAAGATACGCTCGGCTCCTGCGGAGCCTCGGTATGAGGGGATGGAGTGCCGAGCCTCCCCCTTGCCCACCCCTTGAGGGAGCCGCAGGCGTGCCTTGCGCTGAAGGTGGCACGGCTTGCCGTGACGGATGGGGATGGGGTCCGATGATTGTCAATCCCCACCACCGCCGCAAGCGGCGGAGCCT